>JANPDX010000671.1:0-2308 GCA_031431695.1 Dehalococcoidia bacterium | reverse complement strand
CCCAGAGACATTGCCAGATGGCCGAGTGCTCGCTGTCCACCGGATAGAGGGCGCCGCCGCCATCGCAAATGGCCTTGCGGACTATCGACCCGGCCATCACGAGGACTTCCTTGTTGGCGATGGCGACCGGCTTGCCCGCCTGTAATGCCGCGAGAGTCGGAAACAGCCCTGCGGCGCCGGCCGTCGCGACTAAAGGGATATCCGCGGCCAGGGCGAGCTCTTCGGTTGTGGCGCGCCTGCAACCCGTTGCCAGGAGTGCGGCTTCCAGTGCCGGGCTCGGCTTGCCCTCCCAGCAGGCCTGAGCCGGGCGAAATTCGAGAATCTGTTCCGCAAGCCGGTCGTGGTTGCGCCCGGCGGCAAGGGAATCGACTGTAAACCGATCCGGCAACTGGCGAATGACGTCGAGCGCCTGGGTACCTACCGAACCAGTCGAACCGAGTACAGCAACACGTCTGCGAACCGTCACGCGGAGATCGTACGGCCCCCGGACGAACGGTGACAGCGGCGGCCTTACTTGTGGGCGAACGCCGGGATCACTACTTCGGACCATGCGTGAAGTGCGTCCCAATCGAGTGGTGGCCGCTGGGCGATATTCACGCGGGCGGCCCCGGCATCGGATAGCCTGCCGATAAGGTCTATCGCCTGGTCTGGCAACCCAAGGACGACGCCCCTGCCGCGCATGACCTCGCTTGCGGGGCCCCAGGTTTCGCGGTACTGCCTCTCGGTCCGGTCAAGGTCCGCCGGTGTCGCCGCCATGTGGAAACTGAGATTCACGTTTCGTTCGATAGTCGCGGGGTCGCGGCCTTCTTTTTCGCACCACTGATCGAGGACGCCTGAGAGTCGCTTGAACTCATCGACCGAGGGATACGGAGTATTCCAGCCATCCGCATGTCGGGCGGCTATCCGCAGCGTGCGTTTCTCTCCGTTGCCACCGACCCAGATGCGCGGCCGAGGCTGGACGGGTTTCGGATAGTTGGCCGCATTGTTCAGTTGGTAGTACTTGCCCGCGAAGTCAGAGCGATCCTGTGTCGTCAGCATGCGCACCACCTGGACGCCCTCTTCGAGGATATCCATCCGCTGTCCGATAGGCAGGAACGGGATGCCGTAGCCCGCATACTCCTGCTGATGCCATCCGGCGCCGAGCCCGATTTCGAGGCGGCCGTCGCTGAGGTGATCGATGGTCGTCAGCGCATTCGCGAGCACCGCCGGGTGGCGGTAGTTCATCCCAAGCACGAGCACGCCGATGCGGACGTTCTTCGTCTCACACGCCATCGCCGCCATGCAGGTGGTGGCTTCAAAGCAACTGCCATTGCCATCGACCGGGGGAGCCTCGTAAAAGTGGTCCCAGACATCGACCCAGTCGAAGCCAGCGGTGTCGGCCCAGGTCCACGTCTTCCGCATCTCGGCCATTGAGATGTTTTGCTGTCCAATGTGCAGTCCGAACTTCATGGGTTCTCCTCGATAGGCGTTGAATGGACGAAAAGGATGGCATTCCGCATTTCGGCCGGTGTTCTTTTCACAACCTTCTCTCGCAGCGCGCCGTTCGCGATGGCGAAGGTTTCAGCAACCTCCACAGCACGCAGGAACTCACTCGCGCGGGCCTTCATGTATGCGGTTCGTGTGCGCGAATATATGAGCCCGCCAGAGGTGCCACTACTACGGAATTGCTCCATCTCAGCCCATTGCGTACTCGCGGCAGCGAATAGCCCGTAGCAGGTCGTCGTTCGCTTCTTTCAACGTCCTCGCAAGGACGGGTAGTTCGGTTCCGTAACCTGCCAGTACCGCTTCGCTCTGCGCGAGCACCTCTTGTTCCGTGCGGTACCCGGGAAAGAGGCTGCGGAAGTAGTCCGAAGCGAACTCTTTGTCCTTCGTGCGATAGATTGCGGGCAGCGCGGCGAAGAACCGTTCGACATACGGATCGAGCAACGTCCTCTGTTCTGACCAGTTAAACCCCGACATCGCCGCACCCGTCAAATACAGCGACCCGTAGCCATCGCCCTGGAACCTTTCCCACGCAGCGGACTTTGCATCCGCCGAAGGCATAGAAGTCTCGCAGCGGAGCCCCGCGCGGACGCCGCGATCAGAAGGGTCGCGTTTCGTCTCTTCAGCAACTCGCTCCGCCGCACCGGGAAGGCCATAGGCGACATATTTCGCAGCGATCGCCCATCGCATGTCCTGGTCGATGCTGACGCCCTCGATGGCCTCGTCACCGTCAGCGAGGCGGGCTACCAGTGCCAGGTCTTCAGCGGCCATGGCGTTCCCGATCAGCGTCCTCGCCCAGATAATCTTCAGATCGCTCGACCCGGGG
>JANPDX010000670.1:0-4496 GCA_031431695.1 Dehalococcoidia bacterium | reverse complement strand
CCAACGCGGAGGCGCGGAGTTCTCATCCACGACGCTGGCACACTCGAATCCTCCGCGCCTCTGCGTTCTATCCACCTGCGCCGCAGCATTGTCCCAACGGCCACCTCCGCCACTTGCGCCCCGGAGTATCATCGAAGGAAGTCCTCGTTGGGAGGGTCACGAATGTCTCACGCATCATCCGCAAAACCCGAGAAGACCATGCTCGGAATCCCAAAGGATCGAACACGGGAAGCGCTGAAGGCACCGCCGCCTCAGCCGGTTCTCGCCGCTCCCACGCCTGCCTACCTGGATCGCCAGCCCGGCGATGACCTGCAAGGCGAGGATTTCGAAAGCCAGGACGGCTGAGCCAACGTGCCGTGTGGGCTGGCCGTCGTCTTCTGCGTCCGGTTCGCTAGACTGTACCCATGCCGTCGCACCTGCCTCGAGCCATGCTGATCGACCTCGATGACACCATTCTCTCCGCGTACAACAACGCCGGCGCAGTCTGGCTGGAAGTCGTCACGGAGTTCGCTTCTGCATTGGCTGGTCTGACACTCGAATCTGCGAGCGCCGCCATCCTCGCCTCGGCCGATGCCTTCTGGGATGACCCCGAACGCCATCGTCAGTGGCGTCAACAGATGTTTCCGGCCCGCCGCGAAGTGGTCCGGCTCGCCTTTGAAGCAGTCGCGATTGCTGGTGGCCCGGCTATCTCCAGCGACGTAACGGTCGCGATCGCCGACCGATTCTCGGTCCTTCGCGAAGAACGCTATCACCCGTTTCCCGGCGCGCTCGAAGCGCTCCAGGGTTTGCAGGATGCTGGCCTGCTCCTTGCCCTGCTGACGAATGGCTCAGGTGAGACTCAGCGTGACAAGCTCGCTCGCTTCGGCCTCGAACGGTTCTTCCACCACATCCAGATCGAAGGCGAACACGGCTTCGGAAAGCCCGAGGAACGAGCCTACCGCCACGCCCTGGCCCAACTCGGTGTGTCGTCCGCGGACGCCTGGATGGTCGGCGATAACCTCGAATGGGAAGTGGCCGCTCCCCAGAAATTGGGCATCTACGCGGTCTGGCACGACTACGCTGGCAAGGGCCTCCCGGAAGGCTCAAAAGTCCGGCCCGACCGGATCATCCAGTCGCTCTCGGAACTGTTGGAGCCTGTCACCAACGACTAAGGTTCGCCGAAACTATCGCCCGTGCGCCTCGCGCTGGTTTCGCCGACTGACTCTTCCTCCGTCCGGAACTCGGAACTCGCCCTTCGCCACCCGGAACTCTCTATACTCCCCCCACTCACCTTTACTCAGGAGCTTACCCATGGAATACAAGAATCTCGGCCGGTCCGGCCTGCAGGTCTCCGTTGTCGGCCTCGGCTGCAACAACTTCGGCATGCGCTGTGACTATGGCCAGTCCGAAACGGTCGTCCACAAGGCGCTGGATGAGGGCATCAACCTGTTCGATACCGCCGATGTCTATGGCGGCGCCGGCAAGAGCGAGGAGTTCCTCGGGAAGATCCTCAAGGACAACCGCAACGGCGTCATCATCGCCACCAAGTTCGCCATGAAGATGGGCGAAGGCCCGCACAAGAGCGGCGGCTCACGCAAGTACATCATGTCGGCGGTCGAAGATTCGCTCCGGCGCCTCGATACCGACTATATCGACCTCTATCAGATGCACCGCCCGGACCCAACGACACCGATCGAAGAGACGCTGCGCGCGCTGGATGACCTCGTGACCAGCGGCAAGGTCCGCTACATCGGGCATTCGAACTATGCCGGCTGGCAGGCCACCGAGGCCCATTTCGTCGCCCAGAAGGGTGGCTATTCGCCGTTCATCTCTGCCCAGAACGAGTACAGCCTGCTCGAACGCCGGATCGAAAACGAACTGGTGCCCGCCTGCAATCAGTACGGCGTCAGCGTCCTGCCCTTCTTCCCGCTGGCGAGCGGCTTCCTCACAGGCAAGTACAAGCAAGGCCAGGATTTGCCCGCCGGCACCCGCCTCGCCGCCGCCGCGCCGATGGCGTCGCGCATCCTTACCGAGAAGAACTACGCAACGCTCGGCAAGCTCGAAGCGTTCGCCGAAGCCCGCGGCAAGACCATGGTGGATCTCGCCATAGGCTGGCTCGCGAGCCTCTCGCACGTCGCCAGCGTGATCGCCGGCGCGACAAAGCCGGAACAGGTGACCCAGAACGTGGCCGCCGGTAACTGGAAGCTCAGCGCCGAAGAACTCGCCGAAGTGGACGTCATCTCGAAGCGGTAGCGCCGTGTCGAGGCCCCCGGCACTGCCGGGCCGTCGTGTCTCCGGCGGTGAGGTTACAGCCGAGCCGTGACTCCGCTGCGTGCCAGTTCTTCGCGCTCGGGCCCCGAAATGCCCATTTCCGCCAGCACCTCCTCCGTGTGCTCGCCAAGGTGGGGGGCTGGTACTTCCGTGAGGGGGCGTTCGCCCGCCCGCGAATAGGCGACCGTCGGGTGCAGGTGGAATCCCACGGGTTCGCGGTCCATCCCCTGCCAGAACCCACTGGCGATGAGCGGATCGAGGCCGAGCACCTCGCCTTCGTGCAACACGCGCGAAGAGGGCACCCCGGCCCGTCCGCAGGCGTCGAGCACGGCATCTTCCCCGTGCGTCGCGACCCACGCACCGAGCGCGGCCTCTAACGACTCGCGTTCGCTGGCCCGTCCGTCCGTCGTGGTGAGTGCTGGCCGGACTGCCCAGGGTTCGCCAATCTCGTTCGCGAGGGCCGCCCACTGCTGGTCGGTCTCCACATCGATAGCCACCCATGTGTCCGGTCCGGTGACAAACACCCCCGAGGGTTCGTGACCGAGCCGCCGATCCCCGCGCCGGGCAGGCACTTCACCGGTTTGCTGGTAGCGGATGAGCGCCTCCGAGACCATCGGCAGGAAGCCCTCGAGTTGGGCGCATTCGAGCAAACGGCCCTTGCCATCGGCAGCGCGGCCCGCCAGTGCCGCCAGCACCGCAACCGTCCCGCCGAGGCCGCTCACCGGGTCGCCGAAGGCATTGCTCAGCATTGTTGGCGGTCCGTCTTCATAGCCAACCAGCGAGCTGAGCCCGGACATCCCTTCGATCGTGTTGCCGAACACCACATAGCCGCCTTCCGGCCCTTCCGCGCCGAAGCCGGGCTGACGCAACATGATGAGCGCCGGGTTGAGGTCGCTGAGCGCGTCGTAGGTGAGCCCGAGCTTCTCGATGACACCGGCGGCGTAGTTCTCAACCACCACGTCCGCGCCCGCGATCAGGTCGAGCGCAATCTGCCGGCCGCGGCCGGTGGTCAGGTCCAGGCATATGCCGCGCTTGCCGCGGTTCGTCGTGTTGAAGACGTGGCTCCGCTCGTGCAGGCCCAACTGGTCGTTATCGCCTGGCGGCCGCGAACCGCGCCACCAGTCGAAGTGCGAAGGGCCTTCGATCTTAATCACGTCCGCGCCCATGCAGGCGAGGTTGAAGGTCACCATCGGGCCCGCCCAGCCCATCGAAAGATCGACTACCCGGAGCGCGCCGGGCCTCCAGGGGCCACCCACGGGCGGAGTGGGCGCCGGGCCGGATTCGGCGCGGATGCGGGCTGGTACACCGGGTACCTGTAACCTTCGGCCCGAAGGCGTGACAACGGTTTCGAAGCTGGAGCGCGCCTGGAGATGCGGAGATGCCAGCAACTCAGCCATGTCCGGGTGGCCGGACGCGGGGATGCGGGCGTGCTGGAGTTCGTGGTAGGCCTCCCACCGTGTACGCGTCGCGAGCCATGGCAGAAGGTACTCCGCATCGAGCTCCGCCACGTTTGCCGAGCGTTCGGCAAGGGTCGCGAAGCGCGGATCCGTGACAAGCTCTGGATGGCCGATGAGGCGAGTGAGCGCCGCCCACTGATTGTGCAAGGCCACGTGCAGGCCCATGAAGCCGTCGCCGCAGGCGAGCGTCGCGAGTGTCGCTTGGGCGCGACTGAAGCGGTTCCCGGCGCGCCCGCGGACGTTGCCGTAGTACTGAAACGAGACGGAGTCGTAGATGAGCGTGGCCGTCAGTGCCTCGATGATCGGGACATCGATCACGCCGGGAGCGCCCGCGGCGGGGCGCACGGCGGGTTCGAGCGCCGCAATCGCGGCGAACAGCCCGGCCACGAACTGGCACTGGCCGTCCGGTGGCGCGAGCGGTTCGCGGTCAGGATCGCCGACCGAGGCCATCCACCCACTGGCCGCGTAGAGAGCAAGGTCACTCGCCGGACGTTCGCTCCATTCGTTGCCAAGGCCCCAGGGGGTGATCCAGATGACCCGCCGGTCGCCGGCCAGCCCAGCTATTCGGGCGCGGTTCCCAGCGTTCACCGGGCAATCGGTGATGAGCGTATCGCCCGCGTTCCCGGCGAGGCCCGGCGAGGAAGTATGGCTGGCGCCCTGGCCGAGGTAGGCGCCGATGCCTTCCGCATCCAGCGCGGTTTCATGATGCACACGGGCCCCGAACGAGCGCAGCAGCCAGCCCGCATACGCCGCCGCAACGCCCTCCGAGGCAACGACAACCGCCATTCG
>JANPDX010000669.1:0-10158 GCA_031431695.1 Dehalococcoidia bacterium | reverse complement strand
CACCTGCTCAAGACCGAAGGGGGCGTGCCAAGCGAAGCGCTCGAATTCCACGGCCAGAACGACCTTAACGCCATCATCCCGAACGCCGTCTCCGCCTGGCTGTATGGCGCCAGCTCGAACAACGGCACCCTGCTCGGTATCGGCGAACGCAGCGGCAACACGCCGATCGAAGCCCTCGTCTTCTGGCTCATCGGCCTCACCGGCGAATCGCACGGCATCGACACCACGGTCGTCTCCGAAATCGCCGACTACTACCGAGAAATTGGCGAAATCATCGACCAACGCCTGCCGTTCGTCGGTTCGAACTTCAACGTCACTCGCGCCGGCATCCACGCCGACGGCATGATCAAGGACGAAGAGATCTACAACCCGTTCGACACCACCCGGCTGCTCAACCGGCCTCCGGGAGTGGCCATCACCGACAAGAGTGGCGCCGCCGGCCTGCTGATGTGGATGCAAACCCACCGCCCGGCCGAAGCCCCCGGCCTGGACAAGCGCGACCCCCGCCTGGTGCGCGCCCTCGACATGGTCATGCGCCTCTACGACGACGGCCGCGTCATCGCCATCGCCGATGAAGAAGTGCATGTGCTTCTGGATGAGGCATTCGCCGGGGTGGCGGTGGGATAGGAAACGTAGTTGCGGGGCTTCGTCCCCGCTCGGTGCCATGCGCCCAACGGGAGTTCGGCCACCACCTCGAATCCCTTCTCCCTCCGTCTTTCCCGGGAAGAAGGACAGGGGGCAGGGGGTGAGGGGCGACGGTCGCGTAATCGCCATCGCCGACGAAGCGGTGCACGGGATTCTGGATGCGGCGTTCGCTGTCGTGGCCCTAGGCCAGAAAACGTAGTTGCGGGGCTTCGTCCCCGCTCGGCGCCACGCACCCAACGGGGGCGAGGGCCGACGCCTCAGCCCAGCAGCCGCCACGCGATATTGCCCGCGAAGAACAGGGCCGCGAGCGCACCACCCACCAACAGCAGCCGTTCGCCAGTCCCGAGTGGTCGCCGCGCTGAACGACGCATGTCAGCACGGTAACCGTCGACGGCGTCTTTGCTAGAAGCGAGCCAGGCGGGGAGGTTGTACCAGGCCATGCGGCGAGTGTACTCCCGGATCGCCCATGCGGATTATTGTCGTTTGAGAGACTTGTAGCTTCTAACCGTCACCGTGCCATCACCCCCTTCGCCTTAACACCCCCCTCCCGCGAACCTCTCCCAAAGCCACCGCTCACAGGAGACTCCCATGACCTCGCCCCGCCGCCTCGAAAACGTCTCAACGCACGTTGATCGCGCCAACCAACCCGCTACCAACAACGAAGCAACCCGTGAACCAACACGTCAATCAACCCCAACCAATCACGAACCAACCAGCGTTCCCAGCTTCGCAACCGTTGGTTCGGGCTCGTTCAACCAACTTCCGAAAGAGAAATTTCGCTGCCACGCTATCGCTGGCGCAGGGCAACCCTGCCAGGGATTCCGCCGACATGGCAGCACCTTCTGCATTTTCCACGACCCCGCCTACCGCGAGACGCTCGTCGAAACGTCCCGCGCCGCCGGACGTGCTTCAGGCGAAGCCCGGCGCCCAAAGATCGACGCGATCACGCCCATCGACCTCTCGAAACGCGCGAACCGCCGCGACCTCCTGCACTACCTCGCCGCCGCCGAACTCAAGAGCGCCATCAGCCCCGCCCAGGCCAAATCCATCCGCGAAACCATCCAGGCCGCCGAGGCCTACGCACCCGCCTTCGAACCACACTCGCGCGGAGACATGGGCGGTTTCGCCGCACTCTTCGACTTCTCCGGTTTCCCGCCCATCGACGCCAACCAGAACTCGCTTGGATAGATTCGCGGTGATTCATTCTTTCAACGGCATACTCGCAACTCACCCTCGCCCGCGACGCAGGAATTCAGAGCCGCGACAGGCATGGAGCGGGTGGGGCGGGGTGCGCCTGCGGGCTACGGGGGCAGTGGGTGAGGGCCATCGGTCCGTAGTCGCGCCCCTCGTGGGCGCTGGCGGCATGCCGCCAAACGGGTGTTCGCCAGCAGCGGGTAGCGGCAGAGCCGGGCCTTCGGCTCTGTTCTACCAGCAGTTTCCGGGCCTCCCGGCCCCAGCGGAGACAGAGCTCCGCGACTCCCCTATCCACAAAATCACCGCCGCACCGAGTATCATCACGTTTTTCGGAGGCTCAGAATGACTACCCAGGTCGGCGTATCGGCTGTGAACCGCGAGGAATTGCGGCTTCGCATCTCGGAAAAGTACCGCGATGTCGCGGTGAACCCCGAATTCGGTTTCCACTTCCATACCGGGGCGCCTCTGGCGAAAATGCTCGGCTACCCCGACGAAGTCGTGGCCGCGCTCCCGCCTGGGACGGTTGATTCCTTCGCGGGCACCGGTAACCCGTTTCTCTTCGGCGACCTGCTTCCCGGTGAGGTCGTCGTGGATATTGGATGCGGAGCCGGCTTCGACACCCTCACCGCTGCCCGGCAGGTTGGTCCGCAGGGCCACGTCTTCTCGGTCGATATGACCCAGGAAATGCGGGCGAAGACGCTGGCCGGAGCTCACGAGATGGGCCTTGCGAACGTCGAGGTGCTTGAGGGCTACGCCGAAACTCTTCCCGTTGGGGACGGCATCGCCGACGTCGTGATAAGCAACGGCGTCATCAACCTCTGCCCGGACAAACAGGCCGTCTTCCGCGAAATGTACCGGGTGCTCAAGCCAGGTGGACGCATCCAGGTCGGAGACATCCTCGTTCACCTCGAAGTGCCCCAGGAGGCAAAGGACGATATCGAACTCTGGAGTGGCTGAATTGCCGGTGCTCTGCTGGAAGCAGAGTGGAGGCAAATCCTGACACTTGTCGGCTTCGTTGATGTCGTAATGTCCAACGAAATCGATGTGTTCTCAGGCAGCAAACACGAGTCCGACGCCAAGGAGTTCGATACCCGCGGGGTTACGGTCTTCGCCCGAAAACCATAGCGGCGACAACAGTTCTGGCGTCGTGAATACTTCGTTGACGGCAACTGTCTGGATGGACGCCGGCATGTCCGCTCGGCCGTATACTTCGCCGATGCGCGTCCTCCTTCTCGGCAGCAGCAACGACACCGGCCAATGGTTCGAAGGCGGCAAGAAGAAGCACGAAATTGCCCAGGAACGGCTCGAAGCCGACCTTGGTGAGCCGGTCGAGTTCGTGGTCAAGGGCATTTGGCCGACCGAAGACCTTCCCGGCCTCGTTGAAGGCTGGATCGAGAAGCACCAGCCGGACGTCATCTACCTGAACACGGGGAGCTACTGGTTCCTCTATCGATCGGTACCGTTGCGCGTGAAGCGCCTGCTCGGGAGAGTCGGCGGGGAAGCCGTCGGCAATGCCGGCTTCCGGGTAGCGAAGAGCGAGCGCTGGGCGTTCAACCCCGCCTTCCGCGCGGTGCGTCGGGTGCTCCAGAACACCATTGGCGGCGACACCAACTTCACCACCCAACAGGTCATCGACCGCATGTCGGAGTGCACCCGCATCGCGGTCCGACGCGAAGGCGCCGTCGTCGTGGTCAAAGGCCCGCACGGGAAAGCCCGCCACACCGACCGGCCCCGCCAGTTCCGCCGTGACGAGCGTGAACGAATGAAACTGCATCACGCGCTGGAAACACTGTGCGCCCAGCTCCACGTCACCTACGACGGAGTGGGCGAGCAAGCCGTCCGGCACCTGCCGGCTTATGGCCGCGGCACCACCGTGGGCGACGGTACGCACGCGAACGCCATCCGCCACGCCCACGAAGCGGAAGGCTTCTACAGTGCTATCCGCGCAGGTCTGGAAGCGTCCGGCCGACTGGGACCCGCGGCAGCGCTGAACCAACCAGCCGGCTAAGCGAGACCGTTCGGACCCTCCCGAAATGCCGGCGAAGCCCTTCGCAGGCAACCAGACAGGTGACTATCTCGCGAGGGGGAAGGCGGCGACGAATGACCGGCGGGTGGCTATTCGCCGATCCGCCCGAAGTTCGGCGCACGCTTTTCGACGAATGACTGGACGCCTTCCGTGAAATCCGGGCGTTTCAGGCTGTCGTCCTGGCGGCGCTGGGTCTCTTCGATGGCCTGGCCGAGTTCCATGTTCAGGTGGCGGTAGACCATCTGCTTCATCTCCATCAGCGAACGCGGAGAACTGGTCTTCGCGAGGCTGCGGATGAACTCCTTCGCGTCTTCGACCGACCGGCCGTTTTCGCAGAGCCGGTTGGCGATACCGAGTTCGAGCGCTTCTTCGCCTTCGATCTTTCGGCCCGTCCAGAAAATGTCGAGCGCCTTCGACGGGCCGATGAGGCGCGGGAGGATCCAGCTCGTGCCATGCTCTGCCACCAGGCCGCGGGCGGAGAAGGACGTGATGAACCTTGCCTGCCGCTCGACAAAACGCATGTCCATCATGCAGGCCAGCGAAAACCCGAGACCCGCGCAGGCGCCGTTCACGGCTGCGATGACGGGCTTACGGACAGCCATCAGGTAGGTGTTCATTTTAGTAAAGTTCTCGCCCATCGAATCATCGCCGGGGCGGGAACGCAGGCCGAAATCGCCGCCGCCGGATTCGCCGGTTTTCGTCATCTCGGCGAGGGCGTTCATATCCATGCCCGCGGAGAAGCCCCGCCCGGCGCCGGTAACGATGATGCCAACGACCGAGGCATCGGCTTCGGCGGCGGCAATCGCATGGCGGAACTCGGCGAGCGTTTTGTATGTGAACGCGTTCAGTGACTGGGGCCGATTGAAGGTAATGACCGCCGCCGGGTCGTCGACTTCATAGATGATTTCGCTGTACATGGGAGCGCCTCCGAACCTCAAAGCAAGCGCGCGGAGCATACCAGAGCAATCAGAGGCGCGTCCGGGATGGCGCGCTCGGCGACCGGCGCTATCTAGCAAGCGAGCGGACGATGCTTTCGAAGGCATCCAGGACCCGACCGAATTTGGAACGCGACGGTGGCTTCGGGCCGCCATCCATCACATGGCCGAGCATCCGTTGGCCGTCGATCTCGGCGCGGTCATAGTCCGTCGTGCCGGGCTTATCGCCGGGAGGACGCTGGGCACTCATCGCTGGCGCCTTGTCGCTCGCTATTTCTTGCGGAAAAAGTCGGCGTTCAGTTTTTCGGTGTGTTCCTGCCCGGCGGGCATCTCCCAGGTTGAGAAGATGGCGTCGACTGGGCAGACATGGCGGCAGGCGTTGCAGTCGATGCAGCGGTCGGGGTCGATGTAAAACATGGGGGCATCGTCGGTGGTTTTGATGCAATCGACGGGGCACACATCGACGCAGGCGCCGTCTTTCACATCGATGCAGGGTTCTGTGATGACGTATGGCATGAGAAATAGTGTACAGACCTGAGAGGTGAGACGTGAGCACTCGGTACTCGGCACTCGGCACCCGGCACCCGGCACCCGGCACTCGGTACTCGGTACTCGGCACTCGGCACCCGGCACTCGGTACTCGGCACTCGGCACTCGGCACTCGGCACTCGGCACTCGTAAGAGCGTATCCTTAGCCGACATGGTGACTCCCCGGCCCAATCGCACCAAGGCCGACCTCGTGTACGAAGCGCTGCAGTCCTCGATCATGTCGGGGAATATTCGCTCGGGGGAGCACTTGCGCCAGGAAGAGGTAGCAACTCGGCTGGGCGTGAGCCAGACGCCGGTGCGCGAGGCTTTTCGGCGGCTGGAGAGTGAAGGCCTGGTCGAACATGCGCCGAACCGCGGCATTATCGTGCGGGGCATCCCCTGGGCACCGCCGCCGTCGCCGCTCGACGTCATAGCGCGGCGCTGGGGGGAACTCGTAAACGACAAAGACAGCATCCCGGGGAGCGACTTCCCGTAGTTGCCTCACCCCTTGCTCGACCTTCGCAAAGGGCGAGGAGAATGTGACTCCTGAAGCACAGACTGATTCGAAGATGTGGAGTTAGCAAGATGAGTGACACGGCGGGAGTGCCGGATTTAGAACGCGAGGCGTTCCGCGCCTTCAACGCAGTGGTGGAGCCCCTCGTGCGAGCGGGCTTGGGTGGGCCGCTGTTTTCACCGTTCGGGGCCATCGTTCTTGAGACAGTGGGACGCAAAACGGGGGATATCCGGCGGACTCCGTTGCTCGCAACAGTTTGCGGAAACCTCACGATTGTCGCGACCTTCCGGGCTGGGCGTTCGCAGTGGGTGAAGAACCTGGCGCTTCAACAGTCCACGAAGTGGTGGGCGAACGGACAACTTCACGAAGGGCGGCCGGTGGTATTCGCGCAGTCGGCGGAATGGCCAGAGGCGGAACGTATCCCGGAGCTCGTTCGCCCGTTCTCTGAAACCGCCTGGCGACCCCTTGTGGAGGCTGGCTGGGCTATTGCGGTGCTGGCGGCCCGTTAGTAAGCGTCCTGCCGGTTGTTGACCGCGTTGATGTATGCGATGCCGGCCGATAGCAACACGCTGACGCGCCAATCGCCAACGCGAAGTCGCCATTCCTCCAGCCCGGTCAGCTTCTTGAAGTCTCCCGCGTGGCCCATACCAAGCCCCCGAATTCCGATCATGATCCTTCGCGCCTGCTTCGGGTTTGTAATCGCGAGTTCGAAGAGTTGCTCAGTCGCGGCGTGCCGCCAGAGAACGTCATATCTCATCCGGCTTGCTGGCGCCCCTCGGCCTCGATCACTCGGCGAATCTCGGCAAACCCGGACCGCTCGCTTTCAGAAACCGGCTCATGGTCTATCGGTGCGGACTCAAGCATCTTTCGCCACTCTTCCTCGTTAAGTGGATCGAGCTGGTCGAGCAACCGGTCGGCCTCCTCCAGGAGGTCTGCTTCGAACAGTCGATGAAACTCGGCACGGAGTTCGGCTTGTGTCTTCATTCGTCGATCATAACAAAACCGGGGCCGCTTCAAGCGGGCTGGTACCACGAACGTCCCTCAGTACGGTTAGAATCGGCCCGTTATGGAACTCAAAGGAAAAGTGGCTTTGATAACGGGCGCGTCTCGCGGTGTCGGCGAGTATGTAGCCCTCGAACTCGGGCGGGCGGGCTGTTCGGTCGCGGTTTGCGCGCGTACCGAGGAGGTGAAGGACAAGCGCCTCCCCGGCACCATACACTCGGTGGCTCAGGCGATTCGCGACGAAGGCGGGAAGGCGCAGGGCATCTTCATGGACATGCGCGAACCGGACAGTATCACTGCCGGTGTCGCAAAGACGATTGAGACGTTCGGACGACTGGATATCGTCGTGAACAACGCGGCAATCCTCGTGCCAGGCACCATCGAATCGATCCAGCCGCGGCACATCGACCTCATCTGGCAGGTGGACCTGCGCGGGCCAATCCTGCTCATGCGCGAGGCCATACCGCATATGCGGGCGGCCGGCGGCGGACACATCATTAACGTGTCATCTGTCGCCGGGGTGTTTCCGGGACCAGGTCCATACAAAGAGCCGCGCAAAGGCGGCGCGTTCTACGGGATGATCAAGGCCGGGCTTGAACGCCTTACCCAGGGACTCGCGATGGAACTGCAGGAAGACGGGATAGCCGTGAACGTGCTTTCGCCGCAGGGCCGCATCAAGACGCCGGGCAACCTCTTCGCGACGAACGACCGCGAGAACCCGAACCTTGAGTTCGAACCTGCCCTCGCGATGGCGAAGGGCACGCGCTGGATCTGCGAACAACCGGCCACCTTCACTGGCAACATCCTGTTCGACGAGGACCTCTGCAAAGCGAAGGGACTTCTCCAATAGCGGGCGAGGCGCGCGGCACCTGCGCTCCGGGCTACGAACGCGTCCTCGAGGAGTTCGAACGGAACCTCGCGGAACGCGGCGACATCGGTGCGGCCGTATCGGTGACCATCAATGACGTCCCCGTGGTCGATCTCTGGGGCGGCTTCCGGGATGCCGCGCGGACACTGACGTGGGAGCGCGACACCATCGTGAACGTGTGGTCGCTGGGCAAAGCGGTCAGCGCCGTATGCGTGCTTCAACTCGTGGCGGCGGGGAAGGTCGAACTCGAGGATCCGGTCGCGAAGTACTGGCCGGAGTTCGCCCAGGCTGGCAAGGCGGCGCTGCCGGTGAGACAGTTGCTTTCGCACCAGGCCGGGTTGCCGGCGATAGCAAGGCCGCTGGCGCCGGGAACGAACCTCATGAACTGGGACACGATGGCTGAGGCACTGGCCAAACAGGCACCGTGGTGGGAGCCGGGTACCGCGTTCGGCTACCACACCAACACCTTTGGCTTCCTCCTGGGAGAAATCGTCCGGCGAGTCGATGGGCGAAGCATCGGCACGTACATCCGCGAAGAACTGGCGGAAGAGCACGGGATCGACTTCCTTGTGGGATTCGGTCCCGCCGAAGACGCGCGCGTGGCCGACTGGGTGCCCTACGTTGCCGACCCCGGTGAGGAGTCGCAGCGGCCGTGGCTGGAGAAGGACCCGGCGAGGCTTTCCGGCATCGACCTGTGCCGCATCCTCGCGTATCGCAATCCCCCCGCGCACCCGGATGGCGGCGTGAACTCGCGCCTGTGGCGTGCGGCGGAGTACCCCTCGACGAACCCGCACTCCAACGCGCGGGCGCTGGCAAGATTATTTGGCGGACTGGCGTGTCGCGGCAGGCTCGATGGCAGGGAGTTACTTGCGCCCGAGGTCATCGACCGCGCGAACAGCATCGAATCCGACGGCGAAGACGTGATCCTCGGCCGGCCGAACCGCTTTGGCCTCGGCTTTCAACTGACGAATCCCGGCATCCGGCCCCTCGGGCCGAACCCGCGCTCATTCGGGCACTACGGCAACGGGGCGGTGCTGGGCTTCGCGGACCCGGATGCCCGGCTCGGCTTCGGGTTCGTCTGCAACCGGGCGGGCAAGTCATGGCGAGACCCGCGCAATATCGCGCTGATCGACGCGGTTTATGAGAGTTTGTGACTCGAATGGGACACCGCACGGAGAGCCTAGGTTAGAGGAACATCAGCGTAGCAAGGGCGATCGCTATCAGTGCAAGCAGCAGGAGTTGCACGGTAAGCAGCGCACGAACCGGGCCCCGAGGGCGATCCCTTCGCAGGGCATAGGCCCCGAAAGCCGTCCCGGCCACCAGTACCGGCACCATGATGAGCGGGTCCCTGACGGAGATCGGGAATGTCAATATCGTAAGGATGAGAGCGAACGGGATAAACCAAGTGGATGCCTTCATGCTGTCTCCGTCAGAACGCCCCTACCCCACGCCGCTGAGCTTTTTCTTCTTGCTCGCCACGTAGTCAACGAGGATGTACTCGCCGAGCTTATCGGGGGTTGTGTAGAAGACGCGGCCCTTGTTGATGCGGGCAACCTGGTTCACGACCGATTAATAGGCGTCCTGACGATCTGAGATGCCAAGCACCCATGCAACTTCGCCGTCGAGTTTGACGAAAATCCGCCAATCGCCCGAGCGCAATCGCCAGTCATTGGAACCGCTGAGCTTCTTGATGTCGCCCTTGCCGACGTTTCCGAAGTCACGCAGGGTGAGCATTATCCGTGTCGCCTGTCTCGCGTTGCGGGCGGATAGTTGGACGATTTGCTCGACTCCCGCATGCTGCCATAGGAGTTCACGCCTCATCCGGCCCGACGCCGCTGTTTGGCGAGCAGCGCGTCGAGAGCCTGCGACCGTTCGCGGATGAATTCGGGTACTGGCTCATCGACTTCGGGGGCATTGGCGAACACCGCCAGCCACTCCACGTCGCTGATCGGTTCGATCAAGTCGAGGACCTTGCCCGCGGCCTCGTAGTCCTCGGCCTCGAAGAGCCGCTCGTACTCAAGGCGAAGTTCTGCCTGCGTCTTCATTCGTGAAGTCTACCAGACCCCATCCATGGCCCGCTCCCGCCCCTACCCCACGCCGCTGAGCTTTTTCGTTTTGTTCGCCGCGTAGTCGACGAGGATTTACCCAATTGGTGCGTTCAGCAGAATGACGGATCCTTCGCGAGCCAGCGAACTGAATTGAGCACAAACCGAAGGTTGTCGGCTTCCTGTATCAGCCCGGGTCCGGGAATTGTCGTGCCGGATGACCCGAGGAAGCCTGATCTTGCCGTGACCACGACCCGTCCTTCGCTAGCGTTGAATCGATCAAGTGCGATGGCGAAGCAGTGGTCGTTCGGATCGCGGCCATCCCGCCAATCGACTAACTCGGCTGGTAGCCGCACCAGAGGCTCCACGCCCGGCGGAGGTGTAAGCGCGCAACACATGCC
>JANPDX010000668.1:0-8307 GCA_031431695.1 Dehalococcoidia bacterium | reverse complement strand
AGCGATTCAGACGCTGGCGTCACGATTGGGCCATGGACCCCGCCGATGAGCAATGCCTGCTCTTCGAAGAGGGCCATCGGGCCGGTCCCGGCCATTCCCGGCTTTCCTGTGGCTACCGGCAACTCGGCGAGCCAGTTGGTGGTGGCCTCGGCAGCGCGAAAGCGCGGGTGAGACAGGATGGCGCGAAGCTCCGCAAGGTTCGTGGGCAGCCCCGCGATGTGGAACTCGTCGAGCGCATGGAGTGTCCGCTCGACCGCTGAAACAAACGACGCGGACGAGTTGGAGTTGCCAATCACTTTTGCGAGCAGTGGATCGAATTGCGGTGGCGGCGTGTACCCGGCGTAACCGCAGCCATCGACGCGGACCCCGGCACCGGTGGGCTCCTTATACGAGGTGATGCGGCCGGGACCGCGTGCGACAACGCGGGCCTGCACCGCGAATCCGCGTGGCCTTCCAACGTCAGCCTGTGAACCAAAGCCGATCGACGCCAGCGATGCCCCCGACGCTATCCGAAACTGCATTTCGACGAGATCTAGGCCGAGTACCTGCTCAGTAACCGTGTGTTCGACCTGGATCCGCGGATTGCATTCGATGAAGTAGTACTCGCCGGTATCGGGCGAAACCAGGAATTCGACGGTGCCGGCGTTGACGTATCCCGCGGCGCGGCCGAGCTTCGTCGCATCGGCGAGGATTCGTTCGCGCAGGTCGGGGTCCAATCCCGGGGCCGGGGCGATCTCCACAACTTTCTGATGCCGCTGCTGGACGGAGCAGTCTCGCTCGTAAAGGTGGACCACGTTGCCATGCGCATCGGCAAGGATCTGTACTTCGATGTGCCGGGGCCGTGCGATCGCCTTCTCGATGAAGAGCGTGCCATCGCCAAACGCAGCCTGCGCCTCGTTCCGGCAGCGCGCGAACGAACCCGCCATCTCGTTGGGGCCCTCGACAAGGCGCATTCCGCGGCCCCCGCCTCCAGCCGAAGCCTTGATCATGACGGGGTATCCAAGGTCGAGGGCGACGACCAACCCTTCCTCGGCGGTCGCAACAGATTCGGCGCTTCCTGGAACGACGGGGATGCCGACAGAACGAGCCAGGTGCCTTGCCCGCACTTTGTCTCCAAATAGCGCAAGCGCGGTGGCCGGAGGGCCCACAAAGACCAGGCCCTCGGCCGCGCAAAGGGCGGCAAAGTCCGCGTTCTCCGAGAGGAAGCCGTAGCCCGGATGGACGCTATCGCAGCCGGTTCGGTTTGCCGCCCGTATGAGTTCGTGCGCATCGAGATACGGAGCGACGGGGTCCGCACTGCCGCCGGAGGCGGTCAATTCGACGGAGTCCGTCGTGAAACGCGTGTGAAGAGAGAGCGAATCGGCCGCGGTATACACGCCGACGGACTCGATGCCGAGCGATGAGGCCGCCTTAGCGATGCGAATGGCTATCTCGCCGCGGTTGCTGATAAGGACACGCTTGAGCAGCGCTGCCTCGGCCTGGGGCTGGACCATGGGAGCCTCCTTCGAAACGGCTCCGGCTGCTTTACCCGCCGGAGCCTGGCGAACTCGATGTGCTCCGGATGATATGCGAAATGCCGCGCGCGCTCCGGCCGGTCGGAAGCAGGGCCGCAACAAACGCTTGCCGGCCTCAAACCCGGGTGATACCTGGCAAACGTGTCCTCAATGGGTGGTTTCCGCCCTGTTAATCCTGTTCAGACGCCTGGAACTCCCGGTCCGCGCGTTTGCCTCGGTAGACGCGCATGTCGATAGCGCGGGTTACTTCGGGCACGAGCTTGAACAGCAGGCGCGGCTCGGTCTGCATGTTCGCAAAGAACCTGTCCACGGCCTCGGCGTTTGAGGGGTCGTTCCTGCCAACGTACTTCTCCGCCAGCTCGCGCGAGATCGGCCAGATGTCGTGGTCGGTCTTGTGATAAGCGGTGACGTGGCCGTCGAACTCGACGTGGCCAGTGAGCGGCGGCCCGGACTCGATGCACAGCGATGCGCGCGGGTCGCTCATCAGCTGCTTGCACCAGACCCGGCTGTAGGTGCCCGTGATCCAGACGCCGTCCGGCTTCCAAAGCCACCACACGGGCACGGTATAGGGCATCCCATCTTTGCGAAGCGTAGCGATCACGCCGACGTAGGGCTGCTGTAAGTATTCCTCGAGGACGTCAGGCTTCATCCTGGGCATTGGTGGGGTGCTCCGAGTCGGATTCAAGCTGCTCCTCATCGGTGCGATCCGCCGGACGCGAACCTTCCCTGAAGCAACTCATGTAGACCAGGTCATCGTACTTGCCATCCAGCCAGATGTGTCGATGGAGACGGGCCTCTTCTTCGAAACCTGCTTTTCGAAACGACTTCTGCGCGCGTTCGTTGGAGCCGTTAGTGGTGAGCCAGACCTTTTCGAGGTTGAGGAGGCGGAAGGCGTAACGGGCGAGCAGTTTCACCGCATCACGGCCGTAGCCACGGTTGAGATAGTCGACGTCACCGATGGTTATCCCCAGCTCGCACGTCCGCGCTGCGTTGTCGAAGTGGTGAAGGATGCACTGGCCAACGAACTTGCCGCCCTGGACTTCGATGCCGAACCAGAGAAATTCGCTTCGGGGCCGCTTCATGTGTTCTTCGAACTGCGCGACCAGGCGCTCGTACTCCATCGGCATCGGCGCCGAGTCGCTGGAAAGCAGCAGGAGTTCCACGTCGTTCAGGAAGCCGTGGTAAGCCTCGAGGTAGTCACGCCGCATTGGCCTGAGGATGACTTTGTCGCCTTTGAGCATCGAACACCTCCGCCTGATTCACGGTAGCAGGCCGACCACGGAAAAGCCCCCATCACCAGGGGCCTCGGGTTAAGAATCGAACGCCGACGACGGTTGGCGCAGAGAGACACCGCCGACCCGGTGCGTCTCTTGAGCGAGTGGGGAGCTATTCGCCCCGGAACGGAGGTACAATGGCGACCAAATGACGACAAACTCCTTCGACCTGAGCTTTGATGTCACAGGCCCTTCCGAAGACGGGACGGTCGTCGCTATGTGCCGTCAACTCCCGATGATCATTGCGGCGATGTCTGAGGACGAACTCCGGCTGCGCGTGGCCCAGGCAATCAATCGGTTCTCCACGTTCCTGACCGAACTTGGTCCCGAACGTGATGATTACCTCAGTGCAACCGGGGTGAAGCTCCGAGGTGGCGGGCCCGAGGCCAATCGGGGCGGGACGCTTACATTCCCTGTCTCAGTCGAAGCTCTTGCCGGCTAGCTCTTCGGCGGCGCAGTGGGAGCGGGTGTTTGAAGCTCTGGGCTTCTACCTCTGGTCTGGCAGCGCCGAAAGCATCTTCTACAACTCGGACGCAAAGCGGAGACTTGGCCCACCCGCCGTCTATTTCGACATGACGAACGCGGTCATTCTGCCTGTCGCGATCGTTCGCGAATACCTCATCCGGCAGGGCTTCAATCGGGCGTCTCTCGATGCCGTAATCGCCGCCCTGGACGAATAGACCTCATCCCCGACCCCTCGCCTATCCGCGGATGGAGTTGGGAGTTCCCATTTATGCCTTCGCGTCCTTCGCCTCGCCGATCAACTCGTAGCGGGGGGCGCGGATCGCTCATGAGTTGTTTACACCAGACCCGGCTGTAGGTGCCCGTTATCCAGGTGCCGTCCGGTTTCCATAGCCACCAGACAGGCACGGTATAGGGCATTCCATCCTTGCGAAGCGTAGCGATCACGCCAACGCAGGCCTGCTGTAGGAATTCATCGAGGACGCCAGGCTTCATCCTGGGCATCGGTGGGGTGCTCCGAGTCAGATTCAAGCCGCTCCTCATCGGTGCGATCCGCCGGAAGGTCCGAGCAGCCGCGGGCGCGCACAGTCAGAGCTTGAGGCGCATGCGAGTGGTCCAAGTCTCGGTCAGAGCCGCAGCATCCCGAGTCGAGAGGGTGCCCAACCGCCTCTTGAGCAGTTGATTCTGTACGGACCCGAGCCGCATGAGACGCACGACAGAGGGCCGCGAAAGCCCGCTTTCGGCCCAATCGGTCAGGCCAACGTCCGTGGGCGTCCGCGGTGCTGAGGTCGTTACAATCGCGACCACGCTGTCGGCATGATCGACCCACAGCACAACCACGGGCCGAATCTTCGAACCTGTGCCGGTGGTGTAAGGAAAACTAGCAAGCCAGATCTCACTGGGCGAGGGCATCGTCGTAAAGGCCTTCGTCTTCCGGGCCGTAACCCCCGAGGAGCGACGAGTAGTCGCGAACGAACTCGTCATCCTCGTGGTCTTTGGCGCGGACGCTGAAGACCCAAACGCCTTCGGCGAATTGACGCGTGAGTTCATCCGGGATGCGCAGGCATTCGCCGGGACCCACTTCAATTTCGTATGTGGCGGACTTCGCCGTCGCCTTCATGCTCAAACCTTACCGAAACCATCCTCCGAAAGCGAGAACTACCGCACCGCGTCCTTCGCCGTGCCGACCAGTTCATACCGCGGCGGCTCTTTCCACTCGGCGGTCGGCGGGTTTTCCTGCATCCGGATTTCAGCGCGGCGGTTCTCGGACTCGAACTTCTTCGCCTGCTTGATGACCGTGTCGCGCTGGCGGGCGTGTTCGACGTCTTTTTCGACCACGGCACCCGCCTTCGCGCGACGGGGCTTGCCCGCGTACGTCTTGATCCGGCCCTCGTCGCCGAGCTGCTTGAGGTGCGAGCGTACGTTGTTGTCAGCGGCGCGGCGCAGGCGCTTATCGATATCCGGGTAGAGCTGAAGCATGATGTCCCAGCTGCTGACGGCGCCGCCGCCTTCGAGCACTCCGAGGATCTGTTTCTCGCGCATGTCGCGATGTTTGACGTACATCTCCAGGCGTTCGCGAGGGTCGTTCACGATTTTCCCGTGGCCCGGGCAGATGACCTTGAGGTTGGGCAACGCAAGCAGCCGGTTCAGCGACTGGCGGTAGGTCGCGAGGTCCCAGACGGTAGTGGTGGAGCTGCCGAGGAGCGTGTCGCCGGTGAAGAGCACGCCTTCTTCTTCGATATAGAAGCAGAGTGAATCGATGCTGTGGCCGGGGGTCGCCATGACCTGGACGCGGACGCCGCCATCAAGGTCAATGAGGTCGCCGTCCTTGACCGTGTTCACGTTGGCCGGGATGCGGCCCTTCAGCAGGCTGCGGCCGTTCGAAGGGATGGTGATGTCGGCCTTGAGGAACTCTTTGGCCCACTTCAAGTTGCCCGAGTGGTCGGAGTGGTGGTGGGTGATCGTGGCGATGGCGATTTCGGCCTTCTCGACGGCGGCCAGGTAGCCGCGAAGGAACCACTGGTAGCGGTCGATGGCTTCGCCGGAATCGATGGTCAGGGATTGCTGGCCCTTCGCCCCGACCAGGTAGATGCCGGTGAAGTCGGGGTGCATCGGGTTCTCATCGGCAACAAGGACAGCGCGGACGGAGTCAGAGATTTTCATTGTGGGCGGAGGTCTCCCGATGGTTTGTGGGGGGAGTCTACGGGATCAAAGGGATGGGACGGGGGATCGTTGGCGATCTCATTCCGCGGCCAGTTCTATGAGCCAGCCTTACGGGACGACCACGGTGAGGCCGGTCACGTCGCTGGTCGTCAAGTCTATTTTCGCCGCGGAGGCGAGATCCCGCGTGCTGCCACCCGCGATGTAATAGCGTAGGCCGCTACTCGTATTAGCGGCCAGGAAGTAAATTCCTGGGGGCACGGTAATGCTGAACGAGTTGCCACTGATGACAGCCCGCCAGCAAGACTGAGACGGATCGTTCAGAGTAGCACAGAGTGATACTCCTGCAGAAACCGTCCCTCCCGTTGAATTCGTCAAATTCCCCGAGACAGTGTGTGGCTTGGTCGGGTCGATTGTCCTGAGGTTTGCTCTGTACTCAGCGAACGTGGCATAGAACTCACTGATCGATATTCCGAAGGTCGCAGCGAAGGCTGTCTGCCACGTTTGGCCTCGCCCAATTGCCGAGTAGTACTCGATGATTAGAGCCGGAGATCGGCCTTTCAACAAGAACTCAACCGCAAGAAGTGAGGTGCCCCAGGGGTGGAGACCTGAGCGGAATCCCACTGGGGTCTCCATTTGATTGAGAGCCACGGGATCTGCTTTCGTCATACCTTCCAAGATGGTGACCACCTTCTCAAAGGGCAGTTGCATTTCAGCGGCTACAACTCGGTAGCTCACCCATTGTGCAGAGCCCTCTCCAAGCCAGGCCGGGCCATAGACTCGAACTTGAGTAGGCGGTGTATGGGTAGCCTGGTACTCCTTCTCTTTGCCGACGGCCAAGAATTGGAATACATGGAAAAGTTCGTGGATCAACACTGACCTTCCGACTACTTGGTTGGGGAACCGAGATTCGTCGCTCAGTTTGGGGCTTATGCGAGCGAACACGGCACCGTAGGTAGCTGCTGCGCACAGATCACAGGTATAGTTCTCTCCGATCGATGCGGGATTGACACCCTCCCAAGCTGCACGCTTTGAGAGAAGCGTATCTGGGTCCTTGTACGCGGTCAGCGTGAATGTTGGAACTTCCAACCCATTTGCTACCGCGTAGCCAATGCCGTCCCTCAGTGCGGACTTGATGTAGTCCACCTCAGTCTCAGTGAGACTAGGATCGAGATCAAATGACACCTGTGGGGGAATAGGGATTGGAACCGGCGTCGGTGATGGCGTCGGTGATGGTTCGGGCTCAGGCGTTGGTGTCGGTGTTGATGTCTCGGTGGGTGCCTGGTTAGGCCTCGGAGTGCCATTTGTATTCTCACCTGATGTGCAGGCAAGAGCCGCGAAGGCAACCAGACCAAGGATAAAGAGGGACACTTCCAGCACATAAGGCGATTTCACGACGTTTTCCCTCCAGCCAAAAGGCCTGTTTTGTGAGTGCGTTGCGACTTTTTAGGAAGGGCACAAGCCCTCCACAGATCCGCGAGTCTCAATCCAAAATCCAAAATCCAAAATTCGCATGGCGCCCTCGGCAGGACTCGAACCTGCGACCAGGTGATTAGAAGGCACCTGCTCTATCCCCTGAGCTACGAGGGCGTGGACTGATTGTATCGCGGCGCACCGTCGCCCCACCAACCTCATCCCTCCCGAACCAGCCAAAATCAGAGGACCCGCATTAATGCGGGTTAGCGACCGGTCGCCGTCTCGGTTGCCCTCGCCCGCAGCGTCGGAAGCTGGGCCAGGGGTGAGACCACTGCCATCCGCCCCTTCCACTTCCCCCCACCCCTCCCACACCCTCCACGCATGTCTACCTCCACCAACCCGCTCCCACGCGAAGCCAATGGCACCACCAACCCCGCCCTTGCAAGCACCTCAGCTAGCAAACAACAAGCAGCCTCCTCCGAATCCGACGACCCTTCTTCCTCCTTGTTAACAAGCACAAATGCACGTTTCTGCTCAGGCATCCGCAAGGACGGCGAACGCTGCCGCGTCCGCGCCTCCACCGGCTACGACTTCTGCGCCTTCCACCGCCCCGACACGCGCGAAGCTTTCATCGCCGGACGAGCCGAGGGCGGACGAGCGGGTCGCTACCGCGTCAGGCCACTCGAAGAGCAAATCGGCGAGCACCTCGCCCTCCGCCTCGATTCTCGCGGCGGCATCCAGGGCAGCATCGACAACGTCCTCCGCATGCTCGTCTTCGGCGGAATCTCCCCGGCCTATGCAAACGCCGCCACCCGCCTCATCGCCGCCGTCCTCCGCAACCTGGACCACACCAACCGCGAGGCCGAAGACCACTCCCTCGACCAATACCTCTCCAGCATCTCCAACCACGTCCGAATCCAAACCTCAATGCACGAGTCAGAATCGAGAGTCGCCGAAGCCGCCCAACAGCGGCTCGCCACTCAAGCCCAAGAAAACCCAACCCTCCGCAAAGCTGCTGGCTAGTAAATTCAGAGGCGAGAGCGGAAGCTCTCGCTCGGCAGCTACCTGCCACGTCAGCTCTTGGGCACACCTGGTCTCCCCTCTCCCGCGACGCAGGCGTCGGGAGAGGGGCGGTGGGTGAGGGCCACGCCGTCGCACCAACGCGGCCGCGGAAGAGCATGGCGGTCATATCCGAAGAGATGCCCTGGCTCCTCCTTTCCTTTGTGGCTAACGACATCCCTCGCCATGCGGCGTATTCTTCGCGCCGCAGGAATCCACGGAGGGACCTTACCTATGACTTCAGCCGAAATGGTGGCGACGAAGCCGGAAGACCTTGGTATTAACAGTGAGAAGCTCGAAGCGTTGTTTGCACGGGCGAAGCGCGATGTCGATGACGGGACGCTCAAGAGCGCGCAAGTCGCGGTGGCGCGGCATGGGAAGCTCGCTGGTGTGCGCACCTATGGGACGGTGCAGCACAACGG
>JANPDX010000667.1:0-1595 GCA_031431695.1 Dehalococcoidia bacterium | reverse complement strand
GCCGAAACCGGGCTAAATCGCCTTGACGATGGCCACGATCTCATCGGGATCCTTCGTATCGAGGCAGATGGGCCATGCATCGACCCCGCCGAAGGTCTTGAACAGCATCGCCTTGCCTTCCATCACGGGCATCGCGGCGTGGGGTCCGATGTCACCGAGGCCAAGCACGGCCGTCCCGTCGCTCACGACCGCCACTGTGTTGCCCTTCGTGGTCAGGGAGTAAGCGGCGGCATGGTCCCGCTCGATTGCGAGGCAAACGCGGGCCACACCTGGCGTGTACACCGCGGACAGGTCGCGAAGGCTTGTAACCGGGACCTTGTTCCGAATCTCGATCTTCCCACCGAGGTGCTTGCGAAACACCCTGTCGGACGCTGCTGTGACCGTGACGCCGCGAAGAGCCCGAACGCGCCGGACGATCTCCTGTGCGTGCTCGCTATCACGGGCGGAGACATCGATCTCGCGCACGATTCTTGTGCCCGTCGACTCGAGGACATCGATGTCGCCGATGCTTCCCCCGCAAGCACCGACCGCGGAAGCGATAAGTGCCAGCATTCCAGGCCGATCCGGATACTGCGCCACGAAGCTGAAGACGTAGGACGATTGGGGAAGACCGCGGACTATTTCGCCAACCATCAGCGTCTGAGCTCCCATCTCATGGGCGAACCAATCTGGGAGCATGCATGCCCCACCACGCCCATAGCGAGGGCGATTGTCCCACAGAAGTCGCGTCCGGGGCGAAGACCTCTCGCGCGCCAGAAATGGCAAGCTGGGACGCGCCGGTAGTGGTTGCGCCCGCCCCTGGGCCCGGCGCGCTTCTCGCCCGCCCGTTGCCCCGTCAGTCTTCCCGCTTGAGGATATGGACCACGCAAACTGAGCCTGCGCCCATCATGTGTGCCAGCCCGATTTGAGCGCCTTCGACCTGGCGCGCGCCCGATTCCCCACGTAGTTGCTGCGTGACATCCCAGATTTGTGCCAACCCGGTCGGCCCACCCGGGTGGCCTCGCCCGATGAGCCCTCCATCGGTGGAAAACGGGATGCGCCCGCCGAGCGCTGTCGCGCCTTCCGCAACCAGTCCGTCGCCTTCCCCGTCACGACAGATGCCCAACAACTCGTAGTACATCAACTCTTCGATGGGAAACGCGTCGTGTACATGAACCAGGTCGAGGTCTTCCGGCCCAACTCCGGCCTCTTCGTACGCCAGGTTCGCCGTGATTCGGGTTGATTCGGATGGTCCGACGATGGCGCCGAGAAAGATGTGGCCGGGCTGGTAGCGCTCCGACTGCATCTGCGATGCGATTACCTTCACCAGCGGCCGGCCGTTCGAGAGCCGTTCGGCGACCTCACGCGTTGCCACAATTGCGCACGCGGCGCCCGCGCCAGCCCCACACGCCATCATCGCGGTGTGCGGGTAAGCGACCATCGGTGCGGCCAGGACCACCTCAGGCGTTATCTCCCGTTCGGCCTGGCGTTCCGCGAACTTGTTCAGGCGCGCGTGATTCCAGTTCTTAGCAGCGATCTTCGCGAAGGTCTCGACCGTCGTCCCGTTGTCGTGCATGCGCCGCACGGCCCAAAAAGCAAAGAAGGCCGCTGGCAAA
>JANPDX010000666.1:0-14758 GCA_031431695.1 Dehalococcoidia bacterium | reverse complement strand
ATAACTCACCCGGGCCGCGTCTTCAGCCGTCTTCAACTGCTCGAGCAGGTCTGGCATTTCGAATGGGCAGGCGATGAAAGCACAGTTACCGTCCACGTTCGCCGGCTGCGCACGAAAATTGAGCCGGTCCCGGAACGGCCTGAACACTTGAAGACGGTTTGGGGGGCTGGGTACCGATGGGACGCGTGAACACTCGCAGTCTTGCAGTAACCGCGGCTTCTTTCGCGTGTATTTCGGGGGCCTCGCTGGTCGCCGGCTTCTTCGCAAGCAGTTTCGCTGACACCCCCAGGAGCGACCTGCCCGCCCTTGTGTCTACTCTCGCTCTAACCGGCACCCTCGGTCTCGTCGCCGCATGGATCGTGCAGCGGTGGTCGCGACCGTTCGGCTTCGGCGCCCGCATCCTCATCTTCACTGGTCTCGGGATCGCCGTCTTCGTCGCCAACATGATCATCGCCGCCTCGATGATGTTCATTTCCACGCATGACCTGCGACTGCTGCTGGTCCTCTGTGGCTACGCTCTCGCCGCGGCCTCGGTCCCCGCGATGGCCATGGGCCGGGCGCTGGGGCAGCGAATCGCCCGAATCGAACACTCCGCCGAGCAGCTGGCGAACGGCGACCTTTCTTCCCGTGTGAACCTGGAAGGAAGCGACGATCTTGCCCGGCTCGCGCGGACGTTCGATTCAATGGCCGCGCGCCTGCAGGAGGCCGACGCGAATCGCGCCGCGCTCGAACGGTCCCGGCGTGAACTCTTCGCGGCCATCTCTCATGACCTTCGAACGCCGCTCTCCAGCATTCGGGTAATGGTCGACGCACTTTCTGATGGCGTGGTTTCTGACCAACAAACTACGGAGAGATACCTCTCCACCATGACGGCCGATATCAGGAGGCTGTCGCTCCTGATCGATGACCTGTTCGAATTGGCCAGGATCGAAAGTGGTGCACTCCAGCTTCGACTCGAGCAAACGCAACTCGATCGCGTGGTCGCTGACGCCGTCGCCGGGGCTTCGCCGATGGCCGAGCAGGCAAAGGTTGCCGTCTCGTTCCAACCCGGTGTGGACGCGACCCTGTTCGCCGACCCTGAGCGCCTAACCCGTGTGCTTGCCAACCTTCTTCAAAACGCCATCCGGCATACACCAGCCGATGGCAGCGTGCTCGTTTCTACCCTGTCCGCCGGGTCCGAAGTTCTCGTCTCGGTTAGGGATTCCGGCGGCGGCATCCCCGCAGCGGACGTGCCCCATGTCTTCGAGACGTTCTATCGTGCCGATAAGTCACGCAGCCGTACGGGCGGCGGAAGTGGCCTCGGGCTGAGCATCTCGAAAGGTATCATCGAGGCTCATGGTGGGCGCATATGGATCGATGAGACTGGGGCGTTCGGCACCCGTGTGACTTTCGCGCTTCCCGTGCCAGCGTCGAACTCGTAAGCCTTTCGTAACCAGTTCGCCCGGCAAGTGCCGTACCGTCGCTCGCGATGGCCCATTCATCCTGTGACGTCCGCTTCGCTCCAAGGCTTTGGGTGTACACCAACTTTGATTGCAATCTTCAGTGCAGCTATTGCTGCGCCCGTTCCGGACCTCGCGTCGAGCGCCGTTCACTATCGCTATCGGACCATAGACGCCTGATTGACGAGGCTGTGGCATGCGGCATCACGGAGGTTTACCTCACGGGCGGCGAGCCGTTCCTGCTCCCCGATATTGCCGACCGAATCCGATTTTCCGCCGAACGGGTCTCCACCACGGTCCTGACGAACGCAATGCTGTTTCGCGGATCGCGGCTCAGTTCGCTTGAGTCATTGGTCGGGGTGCCCGTCCGTTTCCAGGTGAGCGTGGATGGGCCGAACGCGAAATCGCACGACGCTGTCCGAGGGGCGGGAAGCTGGGAGAAAGCCGTCGCCGGGATCCGGCAACTGGTCGGTCTCGGGTTCATGGTCTCGGCGAGTACCACAGAGACCGCATGGAACGTTGGCCTCGGCGATGAGACGCGACAGTTTGTCGCGAGCCTTGGGGTCGACCCCGAGCACCACTTCATTCGCCCACTTGCCCGCCGCGGATACTCCGAGGAAGGCATGGAAGTTTCGGCCGCCACCCTGGAACCTGAGGTCACGGTTTGCCGGGATGGCGTGTTCTGGCATCCGCTCGCCTGCGAAGACGACTTGCTCGTTTCGCGCCGAGTTTTTCCCTTTGCTCGTGCCATGGGAGAAGTACACACCCTCTACCACACCGTGCTGGAGTCCGGGGGCCTTCCCCGGCCGTTCAGGTGAGGATGACCATCGCTCCCGTGTGGAGCCAGAACCCAAACCCTTTAGGAGAGTGCAATGTCAGTACGCGCGTATGTGCTTGTTGAAGCAGATCAGACCCGGGTGCAAGAACTCAAGGAGTCCCTTCCTGATATCCAACTGGAAGGCTCGCGGATCGTTCGCGCAGAGATCGTGAGCGGTCCCTATGACCTTGTCCTGGAGGTTGAGAGTACCGACCTCTCGCAACTCGGCCACTGAATCAGTGAAGGAATAGCGGGCGCCGGTGGCGTCCGAAGAGTGCTTAGTTTGCTGATGGTGGATTTCTAATGCAGACATCGACCCCCGGCTCAGTCGTGGGCACCTTGCCCGCCTGGCAACAACGAATGTTTCCCCTGGCAATGATGTTGCTCCGGGTGACATTCGGTCTCCTGTTTCTCGCTAATGGCGTCGCCAAACTCCCAGGATTCGAGGACCTGGACTACGCGCCGTTTCCTGGTTTTCTGATTAGCTACGACGGAGCCAGAAACAGCCTCGACTCGGACACGAATGGGCACCCGATAGGGGCATACAAGGACTTCGTGGATACCGTGGTCCTGGAGAACTTCGACTTCTTCGGTCCACTTCTCGTGGCGACCGAAATCGGCGTCGGTCTGCTCCTTGTGGCCGGGGCGTTCTCTAGCGCGGCTGCCCTCATCGGTTTTCTCAGCCTGTTTCACATCTGGTTCGCCAACTGGGGCCGATACGGGGACCGCTCCTTGTGGGCGTGGGAGGGCCCGATCGAATGGCTCCCGTTGCTTGCGCTCTGTTTCCTCGCTGCGGGTCGATTTTACGGCCTGGACATGTTCGTCGCCCGCCGCCTACCTCAAGCGCTTCGACGATGGCCATTCGTGGGCTAGCGGATCGAGCGCTGGCCGGAGACTGTCAGCACGGCCCACCAAGCGGGTAGGATTCGACCCAATTCCATCCACCGGGAGTCTCTATGTCCCGCCTTTCTGACCTCAGTCCGGCTTTAGCCGAAAATCTGCTCAAGCTCCCAATGCCTGAGTTCGGCGAGACGCCTTTCGTCATCCCGCCGCCGCTGGCACAGGCTCGAGTTGCAATCGTCTCGACTGCCGGACTCCATCGGCGGGCCGATTCGACGTTTCGTCCAGGCGCCAGCGACTACCGGATCATCCCTGGGGACGTTGCCGCTGCCGACCTGGTCATGAGCCACATCAGCGTGAACTTCGACCGGAGCGGTTTTGCTCAAGACCCGAACCTCGTGTTCCCGATCGACCTCTTACGGACGATGGAGGCAAACGCCGAGATTGGCTCCCTTGCCCAGTGGCACTACGCGTTCATGGGCGCGAGCGATCCCTCGACGATGGAAGAGTCCGGCTCTGAGGTCGGACGACTCCTCAAACAGGACGGGGTTGATATCGCGCTTCTTGTGCCTGTCTGACCGTTCTGTACGCGCGCCGTTGGCGGGCTTGCCCATTACATCGAACGTTCCGGTGTCGCGACCACCAGCATTAGCCTCATCCGGGACCACACCGAAAGGATCCGGCCGCCCCGTGCCTTGTGGGTGCCATTCGAACTTGGCCGCCCTTTGGGTGAGCCGAATAATCCCGAGTTTCAGGGCCGGGTGCTCCGCGCCGCTCTGGCACTCACCTCCGAAATTTCCGGTCCAGTGCTGGTCGATTTTCCCGAAGACGCTTCGCCTTCGCATTCCAGCGATGAAGGATGGGCGTGTGCCCTGCCGTTGCCGCCAGCGCCGGACTTCGCCACCCCCGCCGAAGAGTTGATCTGGAAGCTGGAGCGGGAAATTGCGATGCTTCGGCCCTGGCATGAGGAGTCGACACGAATGGGGCGTCGAACGACCGTCGGTCCGAGCGGTGTCAGCGTGGAGCGGATCGAGGATGCGGTCAGGGTGCTCGGTCTCGCGTCCCTCGGTGAACCCTTTGAGCCGCCTGCAGGCACGACCGTGCCGTTGCCATATCTCCTTCGATTGCTGGCCGACGACGCGAAAGCGTTCTACGTCGAGGCTGCGCTTGCCCAACCTGGAGCGCCATTGCCGTCTTCTGGAGAAGTTGGCGCTTGGCTTCATCACCAGACCGTCCTCGGCGCTGTGCTCTACGACGCTCGCGACCGTCTGCTGCAGTCCGAAGACCCGCGGGAGCAAGGCGTCGCCCGCCAGTTGGTCCCGGGAGCATGGTCCCGCCGACCTTGAAATCGGAACCTCGCACATGGTCCCGCCGTAGGCGGTTACGACCCCCTCTGACATTGTCTGGAGACCGCAGCCTTGGGCCTGATATAGTCCTTTGGTTGCCCAAAACGAGGCGACAACAGGACTCGTCAGTGGCGTCGCACCCGCCGACTTGCCGGTCCGAATTGACCAGGGCAACCGAGGCTTCTCAATCCAGAAGAGGGTCTTTGGAGCCTTTGGTCGGGGTTCGAATCCCTGCTCGGCAACCACTAACTTGCATTCGTGGTGACGGTCGCCGACGGCCCGCCCACAGAGGAGTTGGGCGGGTCGAGTAGACTTCGGTATTGCAAACCCGAGGTTCTCAGATGACCGACATCGATGACGCGCTCCGACGCAGTGCTGCGAACGCTGCTTCCTGCCTCGCAGCTGCGGAACTCGCAGTCCTTCGCGGGAACTTCAACGCCGCGAAAGTGTTCCGCGCCGTCGCGCTCTCAGAACGCGTGGCCGCTGTTGAACTCGCTAGGCGTGCAACAGCCGAACTTCCAGACCACGCCCGCATCGCCCTGTTGCTTGCCGACTTCTCCACTGGACTCCCGGCCGGAACGAGTGACCAGGTTGTTTCAGCCCGCGAGTCGGTGCGCCAAGTCCTTGAACGCTCCGCTGAGAGCTTGCGCAGCCATCCGGACATTCTCGAATCTGACGTGAGCCAGCTCCTCTGGGGATGCCAGCTCTGCGGCGCGGTCAGCGAAGGTAACCGCCCCGAGATGTGCGCCATCTGCGGTGCGGCGCCTCCGGACCTAGAACTTTTCGCGCCGTTCTTCGCGCAGTCGTCGGAACGGATTGGCAGGCTCACGGCGGATGCCATTCTCGACACGTTGAAAGCCGTCCCGGCCGCGGTTTCGGCAGCAGCGGTCGCGTTCGACGGGGTAAAGCTCGATCGGAAGCCGTCCGAATCTGAATGGTCGCCACGCGAGATCGTGGCCCATATGACCGAGACCGACCTGCTCTTCGCGGAACGAGCGCGAGCAATCCTGAGTGACCCTCCAGGGCTCATCGACGGGAACGTCCGCCCTTGGCTCCTCCACAAGGGCAGAGGCTACGAGGGTATCTCGCTCGCCGAATTGCTCGCCCGGCACGGCGCCGCTCGCGCGGAAACGCTGCGGATTGTTCAGACATTACCTCGCGAGTCGTGGGGGCGGCGGGCCAATCTCCGGGGCGCGCAAGCGACCCTTCTGGACTTCGGCACCTGGATCGCCAATCACGATCTCGGCCATTTGGCCCAGTTGAACCGGTGAGCGACCCCACACACGAACAAGCGTTCGTGGTCAGTTGATTCGCACAGTTTCGAGCTGAGCCGCGCACCGCGGGTTCGAAACGGCTACAGTTCCGGCCACGAGCGAGAAGGAGCTAGCGCCATGGACAAGCGTCTCGCCATTACCGTTCCCTTCGAAGACTTCAAACTCGGCGAACTGCCCGAGCTCTGCCGAGAGGCCGAGGCACTGGGCTATCGCGAGGCATGGTCGTATGAGAACGACGGCACCGACATCTTTTCTCCGCTCGCCGTTCCTGCACTGACAACTGGTATGCGCCTCGTAACCGCTATCGCCAACGTCTACACGCGAGGACCGCAGACGCTTGCGTCATCCGCGGTGGGAATGGACGAGCTTGCGCCTGGCAGGTTCGTGCTCGGGCTGGGAGCCGGATCGAGGAACATCATCGAGGATTGGAACGGCGGAGCGTTCGTCAATCCACTAAAGAGGATGCGTGAGGTAGTGACTGCCGTGAGAGGCATGCTCGCGGGAGAGCGGGTCGTGATGGACGGCGAAACGCTGCGGCTCAACGGCGTGCGGCTTTCCAGACTGCCGGCTAGGCCAGTCCCCATCTACCTCGCGGCGTTGCGCCCGAAGATGTTGGCGCTGGCCGGCGAGATTGGGGACGGCGTCATCCTTAACGCCGTGCCCGTGCAAGACATCCCTCGGGTGGTTTCTGTAGTACGCGATGCGGCCCGGGCCGCGGGGCGCGATCCTGGCGAGGTCGAAATCTCGGCCCAACTCCTGGTTAGCGTCGACGATCCCGGACCTGAAGCGGAGGTCGGGCTGAGGCGGATGGCCACGGGTTACTTCGGCGGCGTCCCGACGTATCGTGCTCACCAGATCTGGCTCGGTCGAGGAGAAGAGATCCGGCCAATGCTCGACGCTTGGGACGCCGGCGACCGTAAGGGGGCGCTAGCCGCCGTGCCGGAAACTCTGCTCCGCGACATTTTCATTTCGGGAACACCCGCTGAGCGAAGGGCGCATGTCCAGCGACACCTGGATGCGGGCGTCGATATCGGGTTTTTCAAGTTTCTGTCGAGCGACCCTGACCGCCAGCGGCGGCGCATGAAGGTGCTCCAGGCGATGCGGGAGTTGGCTCCGACCGGGCATCCTGCAGGCTCGACCAACGACGCTCATCGTTCCATCAGCTGACCGCCCATCCAACGCATCGAGGAAGCCGTACACGCCGGTTCACCACACGACGAGCGGTTTGTGGTCACATCGAGCCGAACGACGAGAACGGCCTCTAACCCTCGGGAGGAACACCAGCAGCGACCTGCCCAACATATGAGTGGAGTTCCGTCGGCGAGAATGGCTGCATAAATGGGCCTGCGCGGACATCGCGATAGAGTCGGCTCAGTTCATTTTGGCTGTTGAACGCACTACCACCGACCACATCCATGGCCTTTGAAACGATGCTGATCGCGTTCTGGTTGACGGTCCACTTCGCGCACTGGTAATCCCTCATGATCGCGTGCCCGTCCTCCATCGTTGGCTGCGGGGCCCGCGCCAGAAACGCGTCCAGGTCTCGCGCGGTGACCGAAAGCACTGCCCGTGCCGCCGTCAGCTCAATGTCTATCTCTCCCAGGAGATGCTGCACTCCCGGCAAAAGACCGAGCGCCCCTCCGAGCTTCACCTTCGTGTCCGTTCGAGCCGCCGAGACGGCAAGCTCCCTCGCACGCTCGGCGATTCCAAGGAACACCGCTACGAGAGTCAGGTTGCCAATGGTCCGGCTCACCAGCGCGCCTGGAGTCCATTGGCCCCAGGGCCCTGCGACCGTGACGGCGTACTGCGACACGCGGCAGTCCTCGAATATGACGGACTGGCTCCCGGACGCGCGCATGCCGAGCGCGTCCCAATCGTCTTGCCGCAGGAATCCCGGAGAGTTCACCGGGACCTGGGCGAACCCGATGCGGTCGCCTGACTCATCCACGATTCGGACGTTCATGTTGCAGACATCCGCAATCGGAGAAAGGGTCACGAAGACCTTCCGGCCACTGATGCTCCAGCCGTCTTCCGTGCGGGTAGCCGTGGTCCGCGGGCGCAGATTGTCGGTCCCAGGTTCCGTCGCCGTTCCACAGAAGAGGAGTTCGCCCGCGGCCACCGCGCGAAGGGATGTCGCTACTCGCGCTTCGGCGCTTGCCTCGCCGGCTTTGCGAGCGGTTCTCCAGGCTGAGGCGATGTTACGCACGCTCCCGAAGTGCATGTTGATGGCAATGGCTGTTGACGGGTCGCCTCGACCGAGACGTTCCAGCCCGGCACACCAGTCGTGTACCGCCTCAAGCCCGAGTCCGCCCAGCTCTTCAGGAACGAACGCCCCGATAAATCCGCTCCGACGCATCTGGTCGTCGTTGGCGGTCGGCACCGTGCCTTCCCGATCGTGTTCTCTCGCGCGTTCTCTGAACGCCACCGCATGCTGAGCGGCAAGGTTCACGAATCGCTGACCGGCGGCTGTGGACGGCTGTAGTTCCATGGACTTCAAACTCCCGGGTGTGGTTGTGCGAGCGTAGCTTGCCATGGGAGTTCGGTATCGAGACCCAGAATCGGCACACGCCGGTCCTGCGACTACGTCCGATTTGTGCAGAGTTCGCGACACCAGTCGCCGAGGTGTCGCGAAGGACTTCTTACACAACCGGAAGAAGCCCATCGTCTCGAAAAGAGAGGTGTGGCGTGGCGGTGGTAGTTAGTCTCTTCGAGGTGTTCCTGGCAGCGCTCTTGTTCGCTGCAGGCGATGAAGCTTCTGCCGCCGTGGCAATGACCCTTGGGCTCTGGATGCTCGGTCGCTCCCTTCGGAAGTCAGAGTGACAACCGGGCGTGGGATTTCTCCGGACCGGTGTTGTTCCCTGTTGGCATGAGCCTCAATGGAAATCGCTTCAAGCTCGCTCCAAATCGACGGCCGTGCCCGGAATGCAAGGGCTATCCGTCGCTCAAGCCCTTCGAAGGACGTCTCAGACCTGAGTGCGATGCTTGCGGCGGAATGGGTTCGGTAGACCGTACAATCGCGTCTGAAACTTTTGCGAGCGGTTCATCATGAGAGACCTCTCTTTCCAGGAAGCACTCGATGATCCTGAACTGCCCTTCCAGCAGTTTGTACAGGGATGCGTTGGGCTTTGGAATCGTGCCGTCGAGATCTACGAGGCAGCGGGGAGCCCGAATGGTCCCGCTGAAGACGGCGACAACCTCACTCTCTGGGTGCTCGCGCGCGTCGAGGTCGCGGATGCCATCGCCAGTGCCGAAGAACTACTCGGTCTCAGCAACTGACGAAACTTCGGGTTCCCTCGGCGCATCCGCCTTCGACGCGTCATGGTCGCGCACCAACTGGACGCCGCTGCCGATGCCCAGGTAGAACAGGACCACTCCTCCAATGGCCACCACGGGGATGTTGCTGACCCACCGGTCCACCATGGCCAGCAGTGACCCGACGCCGAGGGCCAGCATCGACAGGCCCCGAAGGTGGTCTTCGATCATGCGAAAAACGCACGGAGTATACGAAATAGTTTCCCTGTTGTTCTCGCAGGTGACCCCCGCTGGCGGCATTTCAGCCGCGTCGCGCCGGCAACCTCCTGTATCATCGCCCGTATGCCTAACGAGCCTGTCGGAGTTCTCATCATCGGGGCCGGTGCCTCCGGCGGCGCCTTCGCCTGGAGCATCGCTGACCTCGGCACCAGCGTCCTGTGCCTGGAACAGGGTCCCTGGATGCACCAACGCGAATACCCCACCAATTTCATCGATTGGGAGTCCCGCTCTCTCGGCCCCTACGCCACGAACCCGAACGTCCGGCGGCTGCCACAGGACTACCCGGTCAACGACTCTGACTCGCCCATCCAACCCCTCATGTTCAATGCCGTAGGCGGCAGCACCATCCTTTGGGCCGCCCACTTCCCCCGTTTCACCCCCGGCGATTTCCGAGTTCGGACCGACGACGGAGTCGCCGACGACTGGCCCATCTCTTACCAGACGCTCGAACCCTTCTACGCCACCAACGACCGCATCATGGGCGTTTCCGGCCTTGCCGGTGATCCCGCCTACCCGTACCACGAGCCGCCGCTGCCTCCTATCCCCCTCGGCGCTGCCGGCAACGCCGTCGCGCATGGCTTCGAACGGCTTGGCTGGCACTGGTGGCCCTCCGATAGCGCCATCATTTCGCGCGAGTACGAGGGAAGGTCGCCCTGCATTAACCTCGGCTCCTGCGGTAGCGGCTGCACCCAAGGCGCGAAGGCCAGCACCGACATCACCTACTGGCCGCTCGCCCAGCGCAAGGGTGTCGAGCTGCGCACGGGCTGCCGCGTCAAGGAGATCGCCCTCGGACCCAACGGGATGGCCGACGGCGTCCTCTACTACGATGCTTATGGCGTCCTTCAGGAGCAGAAAGCCGAGATCGTCGTCCTGGCCTGCAACGGGATCGGGACGCCGCGCTTGCTGCTCAACTCCAAGAGTGCAAGGCACCCCGATGGCCTGGCCAACAGCAGCGGGCTCGTCGGGAAGAACCTCATGTTCCACCCCTATGCGCTCATCCGCGGCACCTTCAAAGAAGAGCTCAACGGACGACGTGGGCCTGGCGGCTGCACCTTCTGGAGTCACCAGTTCTACAAGACCGACCGCTCGCGCGGTTTCGTCCGCGGCTATTCCTACGAAGGCACGCGCGGCAGCGGTCCCGCGATGACTGCCCTCTGGGGCATGGCGACGGGCCGTGTGCCGTGGGGCGAGGCGCACCACGAAGCTTTCGAGAGGCTGAACGGACACGTCGCCGGGATGGTGGCGATCACTGAAGACCTGCCCGACGAGGCAAACACCGTCACGCTCGACCCTGTCCTCAAGGACGGTCACGGCATCCCGGCACCGAAGGTGACTTACACGCTGAGCGAGAACAGTCGCCGGCAGCTGGCGCACGCGGTTGACCGCGGAAGCGAGGCCCTTAGAGCCGCCGGTGCCGTCGATGTGTACGCTGAACCGCTGATGCGCACCGCTGGCTGGCACCTGATGGGCACTGCCCGAATGGGCACCGATCCGAAGCTCTCAGTTGTCAACGAGTGGGGCCGCGCACACGACGTCAAGAACCTGTTCATCATCGACGGCAGCATCTTCGTGACGTCGGCCGGCGTGAACCCGACTTCGACCATCCAGGCTCTTGCCCTCTATATCGCTGACTCCATCAAAAAGAACGTGGCGGAGTTGTTCGCATGACCGACCCCGCGCCATCTTTGCTCGGCGATACCGCGTTCCTGAGCGCGCTGCTCGACACCCTCATCCCTCCCGGCAAGGACAGGCCCATGCCAGGCGCGGGCAGTATCGGCATCGAGCCCGCGGTGAAGGAGCTCATTGCCGCCGACGCACAGGCCGGGCCCGCCGTCGTCGCCGGGCTCGAGGCTCTGCGCGGGCGGACCCCTGCCTTCGCAAGCCTCGCCCCAGCGGCGCGGGCGTCGCTGATTGAGGCACAAGCCGCCCTCGACCCTTCCTGGGCGCGAGCATTGCTCCGTCATGTCTACCTGGCCTACTACCAGCACCCCACCGTGCTTGCAGCCCTTGGCGAGCCGCCGCGCCCGCCCTTCCCTGAGGGGTTTGAGATTGAACCGACGGACCCCGAACTCCTTGCAGCGCTCCAGGCACGGAGGACGTAGGGCACGCTGCCACTGTGCGGGGTCGGCGAAGCGTAGACGAGCGGTCAGCGTCACAGCACACGAATGTGCCTTCGTGTGGCTTGGGCGTCGGGAGACCCGGAGAACCGCCCGGGTTCCGCTGAGTCAACGCAGGCCCGGGAATCTGTGTAGCATGCCGCGGACACGGATGTGAGGTGACTTGATGCAGATCGCTCTCGTAGCAGCCCCTTGGGGAATGAGCGTCGACCAGGTGCTGGGCGCGGCGCTCGAAGCGGAACGCCTGGGTTTCCCCACGTTCTACCTCGGTGACCACTTCTTTGTCGGGCCCCAGATCGACTCCTACGACCCCTACCTCCTGTTCACGCTCATGGCACGCGAAACCAGTTCTATTCGCTTCGGTCCTGGGGTCACCCCTGTAGGCTTCCGGCCACCATGGGAACTGGGCCGATGGGCGGCGCAACTCGATGTTCTCAGCGGCCAGCGGTTCGTAATGGGACTCGGCGTCGGTTGGGGCGCAGAAGAGCATCGGGCCTATGGCGTTCCATACGGAAGTCTCGGCGAGCGATTCGACCGGCTGGACGAGTACATCCAGGTGATGAAGCTAATGTGGTCCGAAGGAGCCGCGACCTTCACGGGCCGCTACTACCAGCTCGATGGTGCGAACTCGCTTCCTAAACCGGCTGCCGGTCGGCCACCCATCCTCATCGGGGGAGGTGGTGAACGCCGGACGTTGCGCCTGGTGGCCAAGTACGCAGACGAGTGGAACGCGCAGGCCCTCACACCCGACGGTTTCCGGAGGAAGCTGGGCGTTCTTGAGGATCATTGTCAGGCTGTGGGCCGCAACCCCTCGACGATCAGAAGGTCGATGCTGAGCGTGGGCCCAATCGGCGCCACCCAGGCAGAGGTCGATGATGCCACGCGGTCGATGATGGAGATGTTCCCCCAGCCCGCCGGGACGACGGCCGCGGAGTACCGGGAGCGCGTGAAGTCGAACGGTGCAATCGTCGGTGGAGCGGACGAAATCCTGGATTCGCTCGGCCGCCTTTCAGAGGCCGGACTGGACGAGGTGCTCCTCCTGTATGCACCCGGCATCGCGGAATTCCTGGCGGCGGACGTCCTGCCGAGGGCGGCTGCCCTCTAAGTAACCGGCCAATTCGGCCTCACGGGGCTCGCATGCCGGGTCGATTCCGTTCCCACACGAACCCGCCTTCGTGGTCAGGGAAATGGCGGACTGGCTCCCGCTACGAAGGTCACTCCAAACGGGTGGACTTCGGACTATGCTCTGCCAGAGGTAGACGATGAACCACGAACAGCCGACCGGCCTTAGCTGCCCGAACTGCGGGATCGCACTGTCTGCGTTGCGGTGGCAAACGCTGGGCGATCACCCCGAAGCGTGGTTCCCCTGTGAAGGCAGAGCCAAGCAGCCGGTAGGGTGCGACCACCTGCAGCGCCGGGTAGATGGACAGTTCCAAGAGACAGCGAGGATTCCGGCCGTCAAGGGGCGCCGTCGCTGACGCTAGCCGGGCTGTGTCGAGACTTTCAGGCTGGAAGAAATGCATGACACGAATCTGCCTTCGTGTCGTAGTGTGACTGCCGTTACCAGCGCACGATTCCGGCGCCGCCATCCACTTCGATGGTCACCCCATCGGGAATGAGCGCCGTCCCACGCTGAGTGCCCACCACTGCTGGAATTCCGAACTCTCTTGCAATAATGGCCGGGTGAGACAGTTGGCCCCCGAAATCCGTCACGAGCGCACCCACAGTCGCGAACACCACATTCCACGAGGGACTCGTCATCTTGCAGACGAGCACGTCGCCTGGTTCCAACTTATCCATCTCTGACTCGTCCAGCACAATGCAGGCTCGTCCGGAATACAGCCCGGGCGAGCCCGGCACTCCGGACAGGCTGCGGTCGCTCTGCGATGGCGCGCCGTCGGCCTCGGACGCAACCAGCGCCCACGATCTCGCACGCAACCAGGCCTGCGCCTCTGGCGAGAGATCGGGCGTCGGGGCTGCCAGGGCCTCGCCAACAACCGCACGAGGTCCTGACATGCGTTGACGCGCCCGCTCTGCCTTGCGCGCCGGAACGTCCGGTCGGACTGAAATCGCACCGGATCGGAGGTACTCCTCCATCTCCGTCCGTCGGAGATACCAAACGTCCTCCGCGTCAGCAAGCACGCCCAAGACCGTGAGTCGCTTCCCAGCCTCAAGAAAAGCGAGCCGTTGGAGCCCCTGTGCCCACTGCACGAAACTCACATCGTCGTCCCGGGTCGCGTAGGCCCGCCTCGCTGCATCAAGCAATTCGTCGAAGCGACGAACCTTGTCAGCTGGAACAGCCTTGCGGACCGCACCGGAAGATTCCTCCGAAGCCGAAGTCGGCGGCGCGTGGTGCTCAACGGCATTGCGGAGCAGTCTCACAATCGCGTCCGGGGTTTCGGCAAGTGTGGGCTGGTCGTACTCGAAGGCCGTCGTCCGGTATCCGAATCGTTCGATCCAGGGGCCAATCAGTTCCTGAAGTTCCGGAAACGCAAGCGGCTCGCTGCTGCGCAAGGCGGAGAGGAGGCTCTCGTCGGACCGGATTGAGTCCGCCAGCTTCTCGATCGCCTCGGCCGGTTCCCGACTTGCCGGAGACGCTCCTGTGAGCAGTTGAATGATATTGGCACGGCTCATCGCGAGTTCGGTCTCACAAAATAGCCCGAAGCGCCCTACCTCCACGTAGTAGCCAAGTCCGTTCGTGTGATGGGTCGCCATGGTCTCGCGGCAGCTGTCGAGGACGCGTTCAACGTGCTTCCGCAATTCCTCAAGACTTAGTGCGTTGAGGACGAGGCCTTGAAGGTCGAAGAGCATGTCCTCTGCCTGGGCCTTACCATGAGCCGCCCAGGCGTCAGCCAGGTCCGCTTCGTGGCCAGCGGCTACGTACGCCTCGAAGGCCGCGATCCGTTCCTGCGTCACGTCTGCGTCGTCATTCAAACCGCCGTATGCGTACCCATCGATGATGATCTGCCGGGGGCCGGGCAGCGGAAGAGAGGCGCTATCGAACGCGCGTCGGAGACCAGAAGAGAGAACGTCCAACATCCGGTACTCGGCGAACAACGGTGTCAGAGGATTGGGGAAGCGAGAACTACCCTGGCGCCACAACCCCGCCGGAACCGCGGTCGAGTCGGATGTGTTCCGTTCTATCACAGACGCGCTCCAACGAGAGGTTGGCGCAGCATGACTACTTGCTCAGTCACTCGCAAGCGCCGCTCTGACACGATGCAGCGTTCGTGGTGAGCATTCGTACGCCAGCGACTTGTGGCCTTAGCGCCCGCTCAGTAGTCTTCCGACCGCGGGATAGGGTCCCTCCTCGTCCCGTTCCAGCACTGGCCCCCCGGTCGCCTCAGGAGGCCGCCATGCCCTGATACCCGCAAACCCTCCCACTCAGCTTCTG
>JANPDX010000665.1:0-1676 GCA_031431695.1 Dehalococcoidia bacterium | reverse complement strand
GGAGGCGGGTCGTGTCGCTGGCCTGTGCCTTTCGTCGGAACCGGGTGATGCCGGCGTAGTGGCACTCCTGCAAGAACAGCGCGAGGTTATCGCCCTGCGGCGGGTGGGGCTCGCAGCCCTCGAATCGGAGATACGCGACCTGCAGGCGACGATTGAGAGCACGGCGCCACACGCGCGCGAGCCGCAGTTGGGGCCAGTCAGCGTGCTCTTCCTTTGCAACTCAAACTCGGGCCGCAGCCAGATTGGCGAGGCGCTCCTCAAGCGGCTCGGCGGCAATGAATTCAGCGTGTTTTCGGCGGGGGCGCGGCCAAGGCCGGTCAGCCCGCTTGCGCTCACGGCGCTGGAAGAAGCCGGGATCGACTGGAGTGATGCGCGCTCCCGGCCAGTGGACCAGGTGCTTGGACGCACCTATGACTACGTGATCACCCTGGCGGATTCGATGCGCGAAACTTGCGCGTCGTTGCCTGGCAAGCACAGCACACTGCATTGGAACCTGGCTGACCCCGGCGAAGTGGCCGGGACCGATGACGTTCGCCTCGCTGCTTATCGGCGAGTGCGCGACGACCTGGCGCTCCGGCTGCGGCCGTTCATCGAACTCGCGCTGCTGACAGCGCGCAACCAACGAATACCACTCGTGGAGGAAAGAAATGGATGAGGTTGTACAAGTCCGATACATGGTTAGCGACGTGGCCGCCGCGAGGGCGTTCTACACGGAGCATCTCGGGTTCACCGTGCAAATGGATGCGGCGCCGGCGTTCGCTTCGGTGCGGCGCGGGGCGCTGCTGTTGTTACTGGCAGGGCCGCTGAGTTCCGCCGGGCGGCCGATGCCCGATGGCAGCGTCCCAGGCCCGGGCGGCTGGAATCGCATCCACCTCATCTTCGAAGACGTCGCGGCGGAGGTAGCCCGGCTGAGGTCTGAGGGGTGCAGCTTCCGGAACGACATCCTCACCGGTCCGGGCGGCTCGCAGATATTGCTGGAAGACCCTTCCGGGAACGTCGTCGAGTTGTTCCAACCGGCCGCGCCGCGAGGATAGCCTTAACGCGCGGCAGCCCAACGCTCGGCAACCTGCCTCAAGAACGTTGCGGCGTTAGCCATCGCTATCTCGGCGTCCGGCTCAACGGCAGTGATTGTGGAGACGTCGATGGCCTCCGAAGCGTCGCTCCGACCAGCGAACACGGCTACTGGCTTGTTCATCGCGCGCGCCATGGCGATCACTCGCCCGGTTACCTTGCCCTGGAGCGATTGGCTATCGAAGGAGCCTTCGCCGGTAACCACGAGGTCTGCCGCCGCCATCCGTCCCCGAAGCCCGGCCGCCTCGGCCACGACGTCGAATCCGCTGGCGATTCGGGCACCGAGGAACGCCACAAGCCCTGCTGCAAGCCCTCCGGCCGCGCCGCCACCGGGAAGATTCGCGAGGTCGACGCCGAAGTGGCGACGGAGCACCTGCGCGTAGCGGAAGTGGGCTGCATCGAGCTGGTCAACCTGCGCCGGGGTTGCCCCCTTCTGGGGGCCATACACGCGGGCTGCCCCGTTCGTGCCGCAGAACGGGCTCGTCACGTCGGTTGCGACGACGAGGTCGATACCGTCGAGAATGGAGGGCCGCGACCAGGTGATCTGTTCCAGGTTGCCGAGCGCGCCACCGCCGGGCGAAAGTGGCCGGCCAGCCATATCGGTG
>JANPDX010000664.1:0-1674 GCA_031431695.1 Dehalococcoidia bacterium | reverse complement strand
GCCGTCTCTGCCACCGTCCAGCGCGACCGCCCGGACCTCTCCATCCACGCCGCGCCCGATGGCACGGTCACGCTCATGTTCTCCGATATCGAGAACTCGACTCCCTTGAACGAGCAGATGGGTGATGCAAAGTGGATGGAGGTGCTGCGCGCCCATAACGCGGTCATCGAAGCCCAGGTGAAGGCGCACAACGGCCACGTCGTGAAGACCATGGGCGACGGCTACATGGTCGCCTTCAAGAGCGCGGCCGATGGGCTGAAGTGCGCCATCGCGGTGCAGCGGGCCCTCACCGCCCTCCCGCCACCCAACCCCAACCGCTCCATGCCTGTCGCGGCTCGGACAACGACTCCCGACGCTGCGGGAGAGGGGAGTTTCGGTGCCGTTCGTGTACGCATCGGGCTGCATACGGGGGAGATGGTGCGCGAAGGCGGCGACTTCTTCGGGCGCCATGTGAACCTCGCGGCGCGGGTGGCTGGACATGCCTCCGGCGGCGAGATCTTTGTCTCAGGCGTCGTCCGCGAACTGGTCAGCGGTCAGCCATTCGCCTTCGACGACGCGGGCGAGCGCCCGATGAAGGGCTTCGAACAGCCCATGCAGGTCTGGGCGGCGCGCTGGCAAGAAGTCTGAGGGTCTTAGCCGAAAGCACCAAAATCAACCCCCGTCGACTCGGAACAGTCACCATGAACCTTCGTTCCTGGTAGCTGCCGTCCTGATGTCTTTGTTGTGCGCACCCGCCTTGTGTGGCGTACAGCACTGTCCGTCATTGGCGGGGCGGGGTAGACTCGGCCCGAACCGGCGGACGCGCGTTGATGCGGCATCCGCCCGCGGAGTACCGGATTGGCAGAGCTGTCTCCCAGCTACGAAGACCTGCAGGCGCGAATCGCCGAGCTTGAAGCCGAGCGCGAAGACGCTCGCTCGCGCCTTCAGCGGCTCGCAGAGGTCCAGAACCCGCGTGACAAGATCCTGCTGGGCCTGGGGGAGCAGCTTCGCACCCTCGGCTTGGCGGATGTGTGCATCAGGTACCTGGTTGTCGATGGACGTCTTGAAGTATGGGCACCACCCGAGATTAAGAGAGTTGATGCGGACGAGAACGAGTGGGTGCAATCGCTCCTCCATCGTCCAACCGCTGGGTCGACTCCCGCATGGTCGGTTCCCGCAGCCGTCCTGCGCGATCGTGCGCCCATCGCCGTCGATGACCGCGCCAATGATTCGCGATTCCCCGCCATGCAGACGGGGGATGCGGAGCGAGCCGCGGCCGGCTTAAAGCCTTTTCGATCCACCCTGGGCCTGCCGTTGTGGGCAGGAGCGGACCTCGTCGGTGTAGCCGCCCTCCACCGTTTCGAACTTCGCCCGTTCAGCGAGGAAGACATCGCCGCCCTTCAGCCCTTCGCCGACCAGATGGCGCTGGCGATTGGCAACGCCCGGATGGCCGAGCAGTTGGCCGAGCGGAACGCGGAGTTGGCTGCTTCGGTGGAGCGCGAGGCGGCGCTGGCGCGGATTTCGCAGCGCATCAACGAGCACCCGCTGGATGTTGACGGGACGCTGCTGGCGATTGCCGAGGCAGCGCGGGCCCTGACGGATAGCGGCGCGGCTCGCGTCTTGCTTCTTGATGGGGAGGAGTTGGTTGCCGGACCCGCTTCGGTGAGCAATCCGGCGCTCGAATCAGCTGCCGAG
>JANPDX010000663.1:0-3621 GCA_031431695.1 Dehalococcoidia bacterium | reverse complement strand
GTGCTCGTCATGGATAGCAGCGGCCACATCGCCCTCGTCAGCACTACCGTCCCACAGGATCAATGGTTGAAGGATGTCGTCAGCATCGCGTTGAACTAACGCGAACTCAGAGAAGTTCGCGGTATTGGCAATGTCCCGCTGCTCGCTCCCCTCGCCCGCGACGCAGCAGTCTGGAGACGGGTTTGGGAGAGAGGGCGGGACCGCTCCGAGCAACCGCCCTCTTTCCCATGTGATCACCGATGCCACTATGTGGCTGCCGGGTCACTCGTCTGGTCGATCTCGGACCAACCGGGGATCGAGCGCGGGTCTTCGCCCTCCCCGAGCGTGAACGGGTTGGGCCGCCACCGTCGCAAGTCTTTCACCGTTTCGGGATCAAACGTGCGCTCCACGATTTCCCATTGGGCGGCATCGCGCGGGGGAATGCCGTGCATGATCGCGCCGAACAGGGCTGCCTCCGCGGCGACTGCTTCCCGATCGGCCGGCTCGTCGCCCAGCGCGTGGATCAGCCGCCCCCAGGTCACCGCCGGAGTCGCGAGCTTTGGGTCGAGCTCGACGGTTAGCCGTTCGAGCCAGCACCACCCCACCGCGCGCAGATCCCGGCTCGCAAGCGCCACTTCGACCGGCCCCCGCTCCGGCCCCGGCAACGGAGTCGGCTTCGTATTCTCCTGGCGTGGCTGGCGGTGGTGCTTGCATTCGTCCCGCTTCCACTGGCAGGGAGTGTCTTTCATGGTGCGAACGTTGCATCTGGTGGAGTCCATGTACCCACCATCTCGATGGTGCCGGCCATCGCCAAGGGCCGAATGTCGAAGACGCCATAGCCAGCGGTTTCGTGAAGATGCCCGGCCATCCGCTGTCGACATTTCCCTGCCGCGCTGGATCGGACTTGAGATCAATATAGAACATGTGTTCTAATTTCCTCCCACAACAAATCGTGAACGGAGGAGATTATGGAACAGGTACTCGAACTCCCGGCCCGCAGCGACGCCCTGCCAGAATACGTGTCATACGCTGATACAGGCTGCGACCTCTACGCCTCGTGCCTCAACTGCCCCTTGCCCCAGTGCCGCTACGAAGTGAACGGCGGGGCGACCGCCATGCTTCGCGTTGGCCGCGACGCGAGCATCCTGGCGGCCGCGAAGCGCTACGGGGCGACGGTTGATGACCTCGCCCGCACGTTCGGACTCTCCCGCCGGACCATCTTCCGCGTCCTCGAAAAGAACCGCGCACCGGGCGGGAGCCACGGCCGTTAAACGCGCTGGTTCATCGCCCGCAGCCGCTGTGCCATGATCCGCATCACATCGAGCGCAAAGAACGGCGTCTGCTGCACCAGGAACTCGAACCGGCTGGCGGTCACAGCGACCAGTTCGGAATCGACGATCGTCCGCGCGGTGGCGCTTCGCGCTTCACTCCCGAGCAGCGCCATTTCTCCCAGGATATCTCCGGCCCTCAGCGTTTCGATCTGCTTGCCCCCGACTTCGATCGCGACCTCACCCGACTTGACGACATACATCGCGGTTGCGTGGGCACCTTCTTCGAAGATTACCGTACCCGCCGGGTAGAGTTCAGCCTCGTTCGAGTTCTGGAAGATCTGGATTGTCGTTCGTTTCGGTTGCATACGAGGAAACGATGCATCGCATCGGTTAACGATTCGCTAACGGCCCGTTGCGGAATCCCAACCATCCGGTAAGTCCAGCGGCTGCCACGCAGGATCAGGCCTCCATTCATGCCACGGATAGTCAAACGGCGGCCGCCCCGCCAGCGCATTGGCGAGCACACGCTCGCCACACGCTTTCAAGTGGTCAAGTTGCTCGTGCGTGTACCAACCGCCCGCAATCCCGATGTCGATGAACTCGTCTTCATCCTTCCACTGCCACGCTGCCCGGTCCGGCGAAATCACCAGGTCCAGCGTGAGGTCCATGCTCTCGAAACCGCCCGCGTACCGCCGGAACGGCTCCTGGAAGTTGATGTACCAGCAGCGAAATTCCCACGTCTCTTCGTCCCAGAACAACACCGTCGCGTGCTCGTCGCCCGCGCGAATCAGGTGCAGCGCGTGGTTGAGACCCCAGGTTGCCGGGATGCGCGTCGTTTCGTGCACGAAATCCCGTGACGGACTGCCGTCTGCGTCACCCATCGTCGAATAACCGCTGCCCGGCTGCAGGTACAACGGCACGAAGTCTCCCCGGTCCTCGATCACCCGCATCGGCGCCGCCCACCGCCACGCCCCCTTGACGTGACGCATCACGACGGCTTCGCCCGGCTGGAACAGGGGTTCGGTCATTCAACTGACCATAGTCCAGAACTGCGAAGCGACAAAATGCGGTGGTACACTGCAGGCATGGCCCATGTCGATATCAAGCCCGAAAGCTATGACGCTCTGAAGGTACTCGCGGAACGCCAGGGTTCAACCGTTGAATCGATGGTGCAAATGGCCGTCGAAGACCTGATCCGACGCCAGGAGTCGAGCCCGGACGAATGGTTGAAGCGGTGGCGGGCGGTCCAATTCGAGATTCAGGCCGGTATGCCCGATGGCGTTTCGGGCGAAGAGATAGAACGGGAAATCGACGAGGCGATAAATGAAGTCCGGGCGGAGCGGCGTGCTCGCGGTCGTTGATACAAACGTGTGGATCTCCGCAATGCTTCGGCCGGGCGGTTTCGCATCGAGAGTCGTGGATGCTCTTGCTGACCACCAGTTCGTTGCTCTCACGTCCGATGCGCTCATGGCTGAACTGCACGATGTTGTTCAGCGGCCGCGGCTGGTTTCGAGGTTTGGGTTAACTACCCACGCAACGAACCTGGTTCTTGACATCATCAATGAACGCTCTATTCGAATCCCTGACCCGCCAACAGTGAAGGTCGGCCGTGATCCCAAGGACGACATCTTCCTTGCTGTCGCCATAGCCGGGCGCGCTAACGTCATTGTCACCCGGGATGACGACCTGAAGGCGGATCCGGCGGTGCTGGCCTTTGCGGCCCAGACTCAAGTTCGGATCTTGAGTGTCCAACACTTCCTCGATGCCATCTCACCTGGCTGAACTTCCGCGTTGCTCATTGCTCTCCGCCCGCCCTACTATCCGCGCGTCATAGGTAGAGGGGGAAACACCATTGGCTACCACGTCCGAACGTCCCGCACTCTGGCTCGAAATCCGGGCCATGCTCCTCGCAGCGATGGTTGTCTTCGTCTACACCATCAGTATCGGCATCCTCAACGGAACCGACGCAGTTGATTTCGATCAACGCCGAATCCTCGGTCATGTCCACGGCGGGACGCTCGGCTGGCTCACCCTCAGCGTCTTTGCGGCGTCGTTTTGGTTGTTCGGTGAAGGCCGCGCGCTTTCCGCCATGGAGCGCAAAGCCGCTCGCTGGCTCGCTATAGGCGGGATTGCCGCGTTCCCGTGCTATGTCGCCGCCTTCTCGCTTACCTACGGCAACTGGCGCCCCGTCTTCGGCATTCTTTCCACACTCGTGATTGCGGCGTTTTTCGTATGGGTGCTCCTTCGCGCCCGAGGAAGCGAACTTGGCGTGCCCCACTGGGGCTTCCTCGCCGCACTTGGCACCTCAGTCATAGGCGGCATCCTGGGCGTGTTGCTCGGGCTCGAAATCTCCACCGGAGACAACTGGATA
>JANPDX010000662.1:0-2231 GCA_031431695.1 Dehalococcoidia bacterium | reverse complement strand
TCCACCGAGGTGATTCGCTTCACCAGGTGGCGTTTTGGTTCGCGCGGGTCGGAGAGGACGACGAGGTCACCGCGCCTTGGCAGTTTCGTCCGGTACGCATGCTCATCGACCAACACCCAATCGCCGGGGGAGAGCGTCGGGGTCATTGACTGCCCTGAAATGGCGAACCGGCGGTAGCGGCGCCCCACGCGATAAGCAGCGCCTACGCTCGCCGCAATCAGCGCGGACTGAAACATCACGGGCGCGACTCGTCTCGTAGCCATCCAACAATCTTGCATGGAATGCATGGGCCGATGCCAATCGCCACGGAAACAAAGCAGCCCCGCTCGACGTTCGAGCGGGGCTGCTTTGATGGTATGAATGCGCGAACTAGGGGTTCGCACGATAGAAGGCGACGTCCCGGTTCTTGGTCGCCCAGAAGATCTTGTGTATCTCTTCGATGGCGCCGAGGAGGGCTTCGCCGTTGGCCGGGTCCTGCTCGGTCTTGTTTTTGGAACCGAGCTTGGCGGCCTTCCAAAAGGTGTCGTGCAGGTTCGGGTACTTTTCGAGATGCTCCGGCTTGAAGTAGTCGTGCCAGAGGATATCGAGTTCCTTCTTGACGACTTCAGCCTGGGATTCCTTGATGGCGATGAAGCGGGTGCGGGTGTTGACGGTGGCGGCGTCAGTGCCGTCGCCGAGGGCCGCAATCTTCTTCTCCATCGAAAGCACGGCTTCGGCGGAGATTCGCGCTGCGGCAGGGTCGTAAACACCACACGGGCCATCGCAATGTGCGAAAGCCACGGCGGACGGTCGAAGCAGACGAGTAATCAGGTTCATCTGAAAAGCCCCCTTGGGTCTGAATTTAGGACGTCATAGAGCGTGACAGATTCACGGTACGCGCGCTACTGGGCGTCGCGGACGCGTCAGGCGAATGCCGTCGGCGAAGAATCACCGGCTTTCGCGTAGAGTCGCTCACATGGCTTCAATCCTCGAAAACGTCATCGACGACCTTGCCGCCGAACAGCGAGCCCTCGAAGTGGTGCTCGAACGCCTGCGACCCGACGCCTGGGAACTGCCAACGCACGCACCCGGCTGGGCAGCACGTGACCAGGTGGCGCACCTTGCCCAGTTCGACGAGACAGCAACGCTCGCCATCCGCGACCCGGAGCGGTTCAAAACGAATCTGAGGCAGCCGGAAAACAGCGAAGCGGCCTACCTCGCCCGTGCTCGTGCTCTCAGTAGCACGGAGTTGTTGGCAAAGTGGCGGGAAGCCTCGAACACACTCATTGAGGCCGCCCGCACCATCGACCCGGCCGCCCGCATTCCCTGGGCGGGCCCGGCAATGTCCAGCGTCTCGTTCATTACGGCGCGGCTCATGGAAGCCTGGTCCCATGGGCTAGACGTTGTCGATGTTGTTGGCATCGAACGCCCTGACACCGACCGCCTGCGGCATGTTGCCTTCATCGGCGTGCGCGCCCGTCCCTACAGCTATTCGAACCGCGGCATGCAACTGCCGCCCGTGCCGATACGCGTTTCGCTCATGGCGCCGTCCGGAGCGACCTGGGAACTTGGCGAAGCATCCGTCGAGAACGTTGTCCGCGGTTCGGCAACTGACTTTTGCCGGGTGGTCACGCGCCGGAGGCACATCGCGGACACCGAACTGGAGGTTACCGGCCCGGCGGCGAAAGAGTGGCTGGGAATCGCCCAGGCCTTCGCGGGGCCTCCCGGAGAAGGGCGTCAGCCCGGCGAGTTCCCGAAGGAGCCAGCGAAGTGACCGAACTCGTCCATCTCGAAACAGCCCAGGGCGTGGCGACAATTACCCTCGATTCGCCGCACAACCGCAATGCGCTCTCCCGCCGACTGACGGCGGAACTCGACGCCCACATGCGGACGGCGATCGCCGACCCGAACGCTCGCATCATCGTCCTAACCGCGACCGGGACGGTCTTCTGCTCCGGAGCAGACTTGAAGGAGCAACGCGAGGCGAACGCTTCCGGCGGCGCCACCGGGCCGACGGCGCTCGCGCCGATCCTGGAGCTAATGTGGGACTCGCCAAAGCCGGTGCTCGGACGAATCAATGGGGCCGCGCGAGCGGGCGGCATGGGGCTGGTCGGCGCCTGCGACCTCGCAGTCGGGGTGGACACCGCCAGCTTCGCCGTGAACGAAGTCCGCATTGGTGTCATCCCGGCCATCATCTCGGTGGTCTTGCTGCGAAAGCTCTCGCTGACGCTGGCGATGGAACTGTTCCTCAC
>JANPDX010000661.1:0-1521 GCA_031431695.1 Dehalococcoidia bacterium | reverse complement strand
GACCGCGACGTCGCAGTCCGCCTTCGCCGCCTCCCCGAGATACTCGAGGATCGTGCGGACGTTCGCCTTCTTGTCGCCCATGACGACGGGCAGCTGGGCGATCCCGACCTTCACGATCAACGCCCCGGGGCGAGGAAGCGGATGCAGACGGGTTTGGGCGCGTCGACCTTCACGTCCGTGGGCTGGGGCATGCCGGTTTTCGGGTCGAGCTTGAAGACGTGGATGGAGTTCGAGCCCTGTCCTGCCGCGAGCAGCCAGGTTCCCGTGGGGTCGATCGCGAAGTTGCGCGGCGTCTTGCCGATGATGGACACGTTGGCCTGGTGCGTGAGTTTGCCGTCGGCGGCGTCGACCGCGTAGACGGCGATGGAGTCGTGTCCGCGGTTGGAACCGTAGACGAAGCGTCCGTCGGGCGAGACCACGACCTCGGCCGTGGAGTTGTTCCCCTTGAAGTCGGCGGGGAGCGTCGAGAGCGTCTGCAGCGTGCTGAGCACGCCCTTGTCGGCGTCGTAAGTGAACGCCGTGAGGGTGCTCGTCATTTCGTTGATGACGTAGGCGTATTTCGCGGAAGGATGGAAGGCGAAGTGGCGCGGCCCGGAGCCGGGGGCGACAGCGGCCGACGGCGTCGTGTGCGGCGTGAGCTTGCCTGAGGCGCCGTCGAAGGCGTAGACGAGGATCTTGTCGAGGCCGAGATCCGCGCAGAACGCGAAGCGGTTGGCGGGATCGAAGTTGATGGAGTGCGCGTGCGGCTCCTTCTGGCGTCCGGGGTTCACGCTGGAGCCCGTGTGCTGGATGAAGCTCGTGGCGGCCTTGAGGGTGCCGTCGGCGGCGACGGGGAGGCAGGCGACGGAGCCGCCGCCGTAGTTGGCGATGATCACGTTCTTGCCCGCCTTGTCGATGCTGATGTGGCAGGGGCCGCTGCCCCCGGCGGATTCCTTGTTGAGGAGCGTGAGCGCTCCGGTGGCGGGGTCGATGGAGAACGCACCGACGGCGCCGGTTTTCCCGCCTTCCCCGACGCAATACAGCGAGCGGCCGCTGGGATGGATCGCGAGGAAGGACGGATTGCCGATGCCCTTGCCGCCGGGCTTGGGCGTGAGGGCGCCCGTGGCCATGTCGAGTTCGAAGCAGCGGATGCCTTCCGAGTCGGCGGGAGAGTACGTGCCCACGTAGACCCAGAGTTTGGCGGGTTTGTCCTGGGCGCCGGCGGCGGCGCAGCCGAGCGCGAGTGCGGTCATTGAAAGGATCCACGAGCGTCGAAGCATGTCATCTCCCTCATCATGTATAGAGCGGCTTGAAGTGTAGCAAGGCGGGGGAACGATGACAGCTGTGATTTGCTTGAGCCATCGTGCCGGGCAGGGTACGGTCGGGGCTTCATGCACACCCCCTTGGTCCGGGCATCCCTCGCGGCGGCGCTGGCCGGCGCTGCCGGGCTGGCCGTCGAACTCGTGTGGATGCGCATGCTGGCCCTGACGTTCGGCAGCGCAAGCTTCGCGGCCGGGGCGGTGGTGGCGGCGATCATGCTGG
>JANPDX010000660.1:0-3682 GCA_031431695.1 Dehalococcoidia bacterium | reverse complement strand
GACCACTCCGAGCGGCACTCTGCGCCGCCCAATGAGCAGGCCATTCGGTAACGTGCGTGAGTCGAACACTTCGCCGACCGGGTCGTCCAGGCGCATGACGTTGCGCGTGTCGGCGGCGATGCCGCGAAGGCGTTCCGGAGTGAGCGTCAGCCGTTCCACGAAATATGCGTCCAGCCCGGCCGATGCGGCCGCTTCCAGGTCCAACGCGTTGGCGGCGAGGACAGGGCCCTGCTCGTTCTCCAGAAGGTCGGCGATGCGCCCGAGTGCGTCATTTTTTTCGGCGGTCGAAAGCCTTGCGAGCCCGCGCGCAGCCTTGCGCGCTGCCTGGGCAGACTCGCGAATGAACGAGGCCGTGGTCGTCATGCCGCCAGTGTAAGTCATCGGCCAACGAGTTCCGAGTTCAGCGTAGGATTTCCGCTATGGACCTTCACGCTTTTCTCCAGGAGTACACCGAGGCGGTGTACCACGCAGCTGACCCGGAGGCGGCCGGACGCTTCATCGCTGACCCGTGCATCCGCCACGAACACGGCCACCAGGTAGTGATGTCGCTGGCCGAAAACAAGGCCCGGATCGCCGGTTTCCTTGCGCAAGCCGGCAAAGTGACGTTCAACAACATTGTCGTCCTCGCCGATGGTGACCTTCTCGCGAGCGCTTACGAGTTCTCCTTCGGCCCGGACGACAACCAGACGAAGCTGTCCGGAATGGAGATTTTCAAGATTCAAGGCGGCAAAATCACGGAGACCTGGAACACAGCCGCCGGGCAAGGCCCCTGGGGATGAGCTACCGGCTCGTCGCTATCGACCTTGATGGGACGCTTTTGAATTCCGGCGGCCAGGTTTCCGAACGGACTGGCGCCGCGCTTAAATCCGCCGCCGCAGCTGGAATCGTGCTAGCCCCCGCCACCGCCCGCTGGTACCAGGCGGCGATCCGCCCGTTCGCGAGCCTCGGGCTGGAGGTCGCAGCCATCGCCTCGGCCGGGGCCGACGTCCGAGCGGCGGATGGCACGGTTATCGAACAGCGTCCGCTCGACGGCGAGTTCGCCATGTTCCTCGCCGACCTCTGTGACCGTGCCGGCTGGAACGCCACGCTCTCGACGCCAGAACGCGCGTACCGCCGGGCGAACGAGCTCCCTCCCTGGGCTGCCAACGCCCCCGAGTGGCTGAAACCGGTCACTTCGCTCCACGGCGACCACCTGAACGTCGCGCTTTCCGTCCTCGCGGAGGCCGCGCCCGGCGATGAACACACGCCCCACCTCGAGGCATGGGCCGGACGCATCAACATGTTTCCCGCCCTCGCATTCAATGGCGATCCGCTGCTGACGATCACTGCGCCCGGTGTCGATAAGGGCAGCGGGCTGCTCGCCCTTTGCCGTCACCTCGAAATTGACCCCTCGGAAGCCGTCGCTATCGGTGACAGCGAGGTCGATATCCCAATGTTCAAGGTCGCCGGCCTGGCAATTGCGATGTCAGACGGCACCGCCGCCGCAAAGGCCGCAGCCTCGCAACTCACAACGAGTGCGGACGAAGACGGCGTGGCGGTGTTTCTGGAATCGTTGCTGTAGCCGCGAGGCGAAGCACCGCCGGGCACGGAAGGGCCGGTGTATTACTAACGCCTAACGCGGGATTATATACTTGACACGGTGAATCCATCGGTCTAATCTTCTCCTTGTGAGGCTTTGCCGTCGTGCGCCAAGCGCCTAAGCTCGGTAACAACCTCACTCGGGAACAGGCGACTTGCCAGTTCTTCGGTCGTCATCTGAATAGCAGGTTTGTTCGATGGACTTGATGAAACTGATCGATGAATACGGGACCGAGGCTTCATGCCGGGAAGTCCTTGCGGAGCTTCGCTGGCCGGATGGGGTGCAATGTCCCCGGTGCCAGGGTGAACGGCAGGCTTACGACTCTGCCCGGTACGTTTGGGATTGTTACTCATGCAGCTACCAGTTCTCCGCTCTCTCGGGGACTATCTTTCACGATACCAAACTGCCCCTGCGGAAATGGTTCGTGGCCGTGTTCCTCATGGTTGAGGCTCGCAAGGGCGTTTCTGCAAATCAGATGAAGCGAACCCTTGGCGTCTCCTACAAAACCGCGTGGTATCTCTGCCATTGCATCCGAGCGGCCATGAGCGTTGACTACGCTCCCCTGACTGGCACCGTTGAATTGGACGAAACTTACGTTGGCGGCAAGCGGAAGTTCCGTGGTGTCGCTGGTGGCCGTGGCCCGGTGAAGGGTTCCAATACGCTCGCCAAAAAGACGGTCGTAATGGGTGCTCTGGCCCGTGATGGCAACCTTGTTATGCGCGTAGAGAAGCGCGCCAACCGTAAGACGGCTGAGGCGTTCATCACGTCTCATGTGGCCGGGGACACCCCGAACATCTACACGGACGGCGCTCGTCATCTCCGTAAGCTCGGGGAGGACTTCGATACCAATCACGAATCCGTGAACCACGAAGCCGAGGAATGGGTGCGCGGTGACGTTCACACGAACGGGATCGAGTCCGCATGGTCGCTCTTGAAGCGATCCATCGTGGGAAGCTATCACCAGTTGTCTGCTAAGCACCTTCCGGCCTACCTCGATGAAATGGAATGGCGGTTCAACAACCGGCAGAATGACTACCTCTTCCGTGACACGCTTATCCAGTTGGTCACGGCAGAGACTTTGCCGTACCAAGAACTCATCTCGCAGGGGTAGAGACGTGAAACTTCGATTCGCTGGCTTGGCCGTAGCCGCCCTGCTCATGGCCTGTGGTGATGACGACTCGCCACCCGAGCCAGATCGCGTGGTCAACATTGAGCGGGACTGCGAGTGGTTCAAAGGCAACGTCTGGCAAGATGCCCCACAATCGCTCTGCGACAAGATATTTAGCGGCGAACGACAAGATGACGATTTAAGTCGCGCCCGACTCCAACTGACTGTCCGCACCCCACAAGGCACGACATACACGATTCGGGTGCATGGGGCGACGAAGGTTGCACTCAACGAGCCGTGGCCCCCGGAGTAAACGTTGGCCCAGGTGTTACAAAATCCGACTTTCGCGCCCCTGCAAACTCCCAATTGGCGGGCTTAGTGAATGAGCGAGAGCGACCACGGAGCCATCCGTCCTTGCACGACATTTTGACTTTCACAGAAACGTCTGTGCCGCTTTCGTGGCCCTTTAGGAACTTGTGAGGGCGCTGCGCGAAGTCGAGGTTTTTCTCACTATCTCGGTCAAGTCGATCTGACCAATCAACATGCACTGGCTTTTCACCGTCAATCGAAACTACCGCTTCTACCCTGATCCATCCGGCATGGCCGCGAACAAAAACACGCCCCGTGTGTACCGCGAGTCTGTCGCTGGCCTCATACACACTGAGCCGCCAAGACTCGTGGCCGATGAACTCGAAAGTTGTGTTCCACCAATAGATCCAGCGACAGGCCCACAACGCCAACGCGACGACACCCATGACGAAAGTGGCGACAGCCGCACAAATGAATACCCATGTAAGAAATACAAGGATGGCCGGTGGGTGAACGTTCTCAACCTTCGCCTGCTGTAACTGCGATCCAAGCTCTGCCGCCGCAAACGCCAATCCCGCTATCACAGCGGTCGCTCCAAAAAGGTACTTGGCGGCAGTAAACAGCACGATGCCTTACCTCGATCCGCGTTGAACTTCCGCTCGGGCGATTGCAACAGCCGCAGTCTC
>JANPDX010000659.1:0-2974 GCA_031431695.1 Dehalococcoidia bacterium | reverse complement strand
ATGCTTGCCGACGCCTTCGAAGGCACATCGCCCGGTACCGCTGAAGAGAACCTTCAGTCACGCCAGCGCGCCAATGTGATGATGACCCTATCCAACAAGTTCGCGGGCAGCATCGTCCTCACCACGGGCAACAAGAGCGAGATGGCCTGCGGCTACGCCACCCTCTACGGCGACATGGCCGGAGGCTTTGCGGTCATCAAGGACGTCCCCAAGACGCTCGTGTTCGAACTCTGCCGCTGGCGAAACCGCCAGGGCTCGTCACCGGTCATCCCGCCACAGGTCATCACGAAGCCGCCAAGTGCCGAACTGAAACCAAACCAGTTCGACCAGGACACGCTACCGCCGTACGAAATCCTCGACCCGATCATCGAGGCCTACGTGGAAAACGACCGTACCATGTCCGAAATTGTCGCCATGGGCTTCGACGAAGCTACCGTCCGGCGCACGGTCCAGATGATCGACCGAAACGAGTACAAGCGCCGCCAGGCGCCTCCCGGTGTGAAAATCACGCAGCGCGCCTTCGGCCGCGATCGCCGTCTACCTCTCGCGGCCCTTCTGAACCAATAGATACGGAGAAGTGACCATGGCGGAACGCGAACACTATCTTGCCAGCACCGGGTGGCTCGCGCGGAACCTCGGTACTCCCGCGCTTCGAATCCTCGACTGCACCGTCTATCTGCGTCCGCGCGACGACGGACAAGCGGGATATGCGGTGGTGGCCGGCGCGGAGGATTGGGCCCAAGAACACATCCCGGGCTCGGTGTACGCCGATTTGCCCAATGACCTGAGCGACCGTGAAAGCCCGCTCCGATTCATGATGCCGCCTGCCCGGCAGTTTGCCGCTGCTATGCAAAGCTACGGTGTCGGCGACGACTCCCAGGTCGTGCTCTACGACCGCGCGGGCAGCATGTGGGCCGCGCGCATCTGGTGGATGCTCCGCGCTTTTGGCTTCGATAACGCCCGCGTTCTCGACGGTGGCTGGACGAAGTGGCACGCCGAGGGCCATCCCATTTCGTCGGGCTCGGTGGTTCCCCCGGCGGCCACCTTCACACCTCGCCCAAGGGCAGGTCTCATGGCATCGAAAGAAGATGTGCTCGCTGCCATCTCTACAGGGCAGTCCTGCATCGTGAACGCACTCAACGCCGCGCAACACCGGGGCGAGGTCGCGCCCTACGGACGCCCCGGGCACATCACCGGCAGCGTCAACGTCCCGGCCATGGGTTCGGGCGGCGTGGTCGATCCCGCGACCCAGATGTACCACGAGACAGATGAGATTCGCCGCCGGTTCGAAGCGGTCGGCGCGTATCCCGAGCAACGCATGATTGCCTACTGCGGCGGAGGCATCGCCGCGAGCAGCGCCGCTTTCGCCGCGACCATGGCTGGCTACGTGAACGTGGCCGTCTACGATGCCTCGCTATCTGAATGGGCCGCCGACCCCGCATTGCCCATGGAAACCGGCGCGTAACGGCCCCAGACGCTCCTGGGTTGGCGAATTACTCGGCGGCATTTTCGCCCAACGCCCCAACTACCACTTTCGGCGAGACTGAATCGTGACGACATGTGTTCCCACACGTACGCTTCATCGATGCGGAAGAAGCTGACGATTACTGTGGATTCCGAGATCTATGACGGGCTCTATCGTGTCGCGGGGGCGCGACACATTAGCAGTTTCATTTCAGACCTCGTCCGGCCCCTTGTTGTCGAGGACGAAATTGAGACGGGCTTCCGGGCCCTCGCGCAGTACGAGCGGGAAACTGGCATGGACGTCGAAGCCTTGGAGTGGGCCGACGGACTCATCGGAGACGTGGCCGATGATCCGCGGTGAGGTGTATTGGGTGGAATTTGGCCGGTCCTGCGGAGGAGAAATTACCAAAACCCGCCCGGCTATGATTATCACAGCCGACGGCGCCGGCCGGCATCTAAACCGGTTGCAAGTCGTCCCGTTCACCAGCAACGTCGAGCGAGTCTTCCTCGGAGAAGCTCTAACTACGGTTAATGGCCAGCAGTCAAAAGCGCTGGCGACGCAGCTCACTACCGCGTCGAAAGAGCGGTTCCGAGAACGCATTGGTGTCGTCAGCGTGGCTGACGTTGCACGCATCGAGGTGGCGATCAGAATCCTCCTCGGACTCCCGTAAGGGAATTCTGCATGCCCACATCCAACACCTGTATCAAAACCGGCCCGCATGCCGTCGAAATGACTCAGATCCCCTACCCCGACCAGCCCGGGCCGGGGATACCGTCGCCGTCTTCGCCCGAGGCCCCGTCGGCCTTTGCGCCACGGCTGGAGCCCGCACTTACGGCGCCGGGACCATCATCGCAGTCGAGTCCATCCCCGAGCGCGTCGCCATGGCGAAGCGTTTCGGCGGCGACATTGTCCTCGACCCCGCCGATGCCGTGACGAAGACAATGGCCCTCACAGGCGGCAAGGGTGTCGATATCGCCGTCGAGGCTCTGGGGGCCACCAGGTAACATTCGAAAACGCCAGTGCCGTGGTCCGCAACGGCGGCACCGTGAGTTCGGTTGGCGTCCACGGCGCCTTCCCGGAGCTGAAGTTCGCTACCGGTGACTCGTTCATCCATCGAAAGCTCGTTACTACACTCTGCCCGGTCGGTACGGCGCGTCTGGAGCGCCTCATGGCGATGGTCGCCGGCGGCAAGGTAGACCTGACCCCGCTGCTCACGCACTCGCTGAAATTTTCGGAGACCTCGGCTGGCTACGACCTCTTCCGCAACAAAAAGGGCGGTGTGCTGAAGATCGCCTTGCGGCCCTGACCCGAGCCATCCGTTACACGGCCGGCGTCGCCCGCAGCGCGCGGAACGCCGGCTCGGCTGCTTCGAACGCCGGAAATCGCACCGTCATCGTCCGCGCAATACTGTCCGGTTCGCCACCGTGGATGCGCCACTCAACCAACACGAAGGCCACCCACCACAACAACGCCGCCCGAACGAGCGAGGGGAGCAGATCCCACTCCTGA
>JANPDX010000658.1:0-2708 GCA_031431695.1 Dehalococcoidia bacterium | reverse complement strand
GGGCGGATGCACATCGTGATGGACGACGGCAGCGAAGGCGAAGCCGGTCCGGCGATGTCTTCGTCACCGCCCCGGGCACTATGCGTGGTCGTTGGGATGAGTGCTGTGTAATTATCGACTTCGGTCCCAGCGTGGGCCAGTGCGCGAAGCCGAGCTGACGACGCTCTGTGGTTCGCGAGCCGCGTTTGGCCCCACGGATGCACTCGCGGGCAAGTTCTGGTCAGCCCAGGCGACCCTTCTGGACTTCGGCACCTGGATAGCCGACTACGATGTCGGCCATCTCGCTCAGCTCAATCGGTAAGCCACCATCCCACGAACAAGCGTTGGTGGTGAAGAGGTCCTCCGGGTCGGCCTAGGAAGCGGAAGGTTCGATAGCGAGTTTCCGGGCCACTCCGGCGACCATCGGCAAGCCGTTCACCTTCCGTCGAACCAAGGTTTCTATGCTGAGACCGGAGCGCGCAATAGCCTCGGTGGTCCGCCGGTTCGGATGGCAGCCTCCGCCGATACGTCGCCAGGCCGGAGTGATTCGGTCACACAGCCAGCCAGCCTTCGCACCCCCTGGTCGGACGTGCTCGACGAAGACCAACTGACCTCCGGGTTTCAATACGCGGTGCGCCTCGGAAAGCGCCATGCCCGGTTGCCCGACCGAGCACAACGTGAGCGTCACGAGGACCGCGTCGAAACTGTCGTCCTCGAAAGGAAGCTGCTCAGCTCGCTCCTGACGAAGATCGATTTGGCGTCCCAGCGCCGCCGCCCGTTTTCGCGCTCGGTCCAGCATGTAGGAGTCCGGTTCGATGCCAACGTAGTCGATCCCGGGCGGAAGGTAAGACCAGTTCGCGCCAACGCCTACCCCCAATTCAAGGACCCGCCCATGCAGCCTCATCGCCGCTTCGCGACGCAGTTCGCGTTCAGTCGCATTCTCATGCGCTGTCGCCCATTCCCAAAACGCAGCGAACGCTCGGTGACCGGCGTACCTCGTCGGCGGCTTGCCCGCACGAGACGGCGTATTTCCATCGGACTGTGGCATCAGGCTACCCTTCTTCGCACCGCCCTTAGCCGTTCAGGATACTCCCAAGAACTTCCAATACGTTTCCGTTTCTTGAACACCCGAATCGTGACATCCGGGCATCGGCGCAAGCCAGTGGTCGTAGTCTCATATGGGGCATGGCACTCAATGGGAATCGCTTCAAGCTCGGACCAAACCGGAAGCCGTGCCCAGAATGCAAGGGCTATCCACCACTCAAACCCTTCGAGGGACGCCTCAGACCTGAGTGCGACACCTGCGGCGGCATGGGCTCCGTGCCGCGTTCAATCCCGGCTGATACCAACACTATGAGCGGTTCGTTATGAGACAAGCGACAAGAGAGGCAAGCACACCCTGGCCTCGAATCGCTCCTGAGCGAGCAGGGACGCCGCCTCCGAGTCAGCCCGAGCGAACTGTCTGGGCATAACTTCTCGGAAAGCACGTCCCTTGGGAGGAGGACAGCTGCCAGGACGCCGACAATCCCGCTCCGGTCGACACTCACGGCGACGCCGTCGGCGATGTGCGAGCAGCATGCTCGAAAGCAGCGGCCTTAGGTCCTGCGCCGCGCACACAACGGCCGGGAGTGACTACCAGGCAAAACCGTTCCGCTGCGCGGCCCCGGTCATGCAAGGCCATCAGTGAGGTGGCGAGGCGGGCAATGTGGAGGGAGTGGTAAACTGCTTTTCCGGATCAGCAGTCGTTGGTAGCAGGTGTCATCGGCAGTGAATGTCGAACAGTTCGACAATGGCGACCTCTTCACCAGACGGCAAGACCGTTACGTGGACCGTGGCGTGCGCCGTGAACTGACCTGGACCACTTTGGGCGAAGACGTTTAGCAACAGCGTGAACGTGTAAGTCCAGCCACCAGTGACACCTTCGTTGTAGATTTCCTGAAGGTGGCCGGTTGCGCGGTACTTCATACCGGTATCGTCGCCGTAGCCGACGGCGGCAAGCACATTTCTGTGGAACAGGTACTGCAGGCCACCTCCCTCGTTCGATACGAACGTCCGTTGGACGACATTAAATTGCCCGTCCGTGAACGTTACCTGTTCTCCGATGCATGCTTCGATGTCAGCCTGGCCGTTGGCACTAACCTCGAAGTCAATCTTCGTAACCGTCGCGCCCATCGCGGCAACGGCCGAAAGGCTCGCTAGCGCTGCGAGGAGCCCCGCGCCAAGGGCAATCAGAGTATTCCGTGCGTAAGTCCGCATTGTGATTACACCTCAATTCTTTCCGCACGGTACACCTTTCCGGGAGCTGCGTCGGACCTTCCCACCCGGTCACCACACGAATGTGCCTTCGTTTGGGTCTTCAGTTGGGCCTACCGCATCCCTGCCCGCGAGTCACCAGGGTGGTTTGAAAGCCGCCGAGTCGCTCACCTTATGTTCTGAATAACGCTGTCTTTCATCTTCTTGAACGTGTCTTGGGTCGCCTCGGCGGCCTCAGCGTCCCGGGAGTCCTCTTGGACGTGACGCTCTTGCTCTTCTTTCTTCTCCGGCGCTGACTTGCCCGTTGCCATGCCCGAGCCCACCTCGCGCTCGTTCCCGGCGGTTTCTTTTTCGCCCATGTCGTGTTTCTCCGAGTCGATGTATCCGCAGGTTACGCCTGTGGCGCAACCCCACCCGTCGAAAACAGTATTCGCCCCATCGCATCGCCACCAACCCGCCATCGTGTTCGGGGGACT
>JANPDX010000657.1:0-2339 GCA_031431695.1 Dehalococcoidia bacterium | reverse complement strand
CGCCGCGACTTCTTCACACGCGACACGGAGCGAGCGGAGACCGATCCCCGAGCGGCTTACTAGATTGGAAATAGCCAGGCTTCCCATGTAGCCCGGCCAGATGGAGTCAAACTCAAAAAGCTCGAGTGGGGCCGCCGCGCCGCCGGTGTAGAGCGCGTTGTGAAGCTGAACGTCGTCCCATTCTTGGCGCGTCATCAAAGCATTGACCGCAAGCACTTCGCGGGCGATGTAGTTTGCCGCACCCTCGTCGTACCAACGCCCCATAGGATGGGAGTAGTTCGAGATGCAGCCGAGGAAGCTCTGCCAGCCGTGCCCGTATTCGTGAGCAGCCGTACCGACGTGGTGTTGTTCGTGGGATTGGCCGGGGGCCAAACTCCCCCAACTTGGGTGCTTCACGTCGAAGAACGGCCGGACCTCGCCATCCGAAAACGCCGTACAGCAGGCACCTTCGCCCCCTGGCTCCTGGTTCCCTTGTCCGTCAGAGACCACTTTGACGCGTATGGCCTGCTTGATGTGCGACGAGATGTCGCCGCCTCCGGCGGTCGCAAACAGCGACTGCGCCAAGGAGATCCCTAGTTTGATTCGGTTGAGATCGGGGGCTGGGACTCCGGCGCCCACGTCATACGTCAGGGTCGAGTCCGGAGTTGGCGGCACGCTGGAGGGAGGGGTGTTAGTCCGTGCAACGGGCTCGGTGTCCCGAGCAAGTGCAGGGACCACGGCCCGGTAGGGGCGCTCATCGCCGAGGGCGGAACCGTGCGGCGACTGCCATTGGAGAGTCGCTACCCACGCAATAGTGAGAGCCAACAGGCCCAGACGACGCATGTCGCGAGTCTACGGGCGCGTACAGATTCCCGCCAGATCTGAACAGCCAGTCACAGCAGCTCTCCTGACCACCAATCTGCCTTTGTGCGGGTCAGTAAGCGGTCCAAGCGGTCAGCGGCGCGCTAGGGCGCCGAAGGGCTCGTGCGCAGTTCTGGCTTGTGTTGGATGAGCTGGATGGTGTTGCCGTCGGGGTCGCTGAATGTGCTGATCACGCCGCCCCAGTATTCGAGGCCTTTTGAGCGCGAGAATCGAACACCTTGCACTTCGAGCCGCGCCTGCTCCGCATCGATGTCTTTGACCCAGAAGTCGAAGATGACCCTCGTTGGCTCTTTCGTCGGCCCGGACACCTGCGAATGGTGCTGGATCGATAGGATCGTATCGGCCCCGATCGCAAAGTTGTGCGGACCCATGCCGTGTAGAGGCAACTGAAGGACATCCCTGTAGAAGGCGATCAGCCTCGGAGTGTCTGGGCTGGCGAGCTGGATGAGAACGCGGTCGATTTCCAATGGGTACTCCGCGATGCTTTGGTCGCGCGCCAAGCGGCTCGCGACGTTGGATCCTACCCCTTGGTCGGTCGAGTTCGACCACGAAGCAGCGATCGTGAGGCTAGCACGAAAGCCTACTGTTGGACGAGGGTAAGGTGATTCCCTTCTGGGTCTTCTATCCACGCGAAGGTGGCAGGGGTAGGCCCAACGTCGAACGGTTCGCGGAGAATCTTTCCGCCTAGCTCAACGGCGGTGCGCATCGACGACCGCAGGTCCCGCACCTGGATGGCGAGCGCGATGCCTGACCGCTCGCTCGGCAGCATCGCCCCTGCGATCTGGGGCTCGGGTGCGCCGATTCCTGGGTGGATGTACTTCGCCTTCTTCCCGCTCACGATGTCCCAGTTGAACATCGTCCGGTAGAAGTGCTCCATCTTTTCGGGGTCAATCGCGCGAATCTCCCACTGGACCACTGGTCGAGCCCAATCTGCTTCCATGTCGCCTCCTGTCGCGCGACCGATGCTACAGGTTCTCGCTGCACTTCTGCAGAAAGTTGAAAGACCGTGGCGTCCCGCCCCAGACCTGATGCTCGCGAGGTCTACGGGTTATCAATCGAAGGCGCTTTGTGGGGCGGCGTGCGGGCGCAGACACGGAGAGTGGATCGTCTCTTTGGAGCATCGTCCGCAGCCATGAGAGCGGGCCCAAGGGGCGATACCAACCGTTAGCCTGAAGGATGCTGTAGTTGGGGATGGCGCGATCGTGTGGGCGAAGCGGAGTGACTCTCGGACCCAGGTGCTCGGAGGGTGCCGGCTCACTGTGAGCGGATGGACAGAGTACTCGTGACCACCATGGCCGAAGGGCTCCGGGCTGCGTTCGAGGCGATCAATGCAATTTTGAGCGGCGCACCGGCCCCCTGGCGCAAATAGCGTATGCCTCTGTATCTGCGGGAGATACTCAACACACTACGTTTCCTCTCCGGGGCAGGTCGGGTAGTCTCGCGGCATCGACATTGCGATGGAGACCCTCGGCATGTAC
>JANPDX010000656.1:0-4119 GCA_031431695.1 Dehalococcoidia bacterium | reverse complement strand
CCTGGAAGACCGTGCCAAGGAAGAAACTGAAGCCAGGAAGATGTGGGACGCCGGTGGCGGGCCTGCTCTCGGCGAAGTCATCGTGGACATCCCGGACATCTGGGAAGGCCTTTATTCCGGCGGCTCGGCCCTCATTACGGCCCAGCTCAAGAAGGTACTCGGCAACACGTTCACCGCGAAGATCGAGCCATACTCGACCATCACCGGGAAGATCGTGAAGCAGCAGTACGGCAACGGCAAGAACAACCTCTGGTGGGGCTGGATCACCGAACTCTCCGATCCGGAGCCGACCCTGCTCCAGTACCTCCAGTTCAACTCGGCTCAGCCACAGTTCCAGCAGTACGGCGTGAAGGTCGACAAGATTGACACCCTCACTGCCCAGGGAGTCGCTGAATTCGATATCGCCAAGCGCCAGGAACTCTCTAAGGAAGTCAACCGCGAGCTCCTCAAGGTTTACGGCGCAGGCGTCCACTACAGCCTTGTCGGCGTAGGCTCTGTGCTTCGCCACAACTACCTGAAGGTCGGGGAGAGCGTGCCCTTCGTAACCACGCACCAGACTGGCACCGAAGCCTACTTCGACCAGAAGGACCCGACCTGGGCGGGCCGCCCGGCCTAATCGCCTCCACCAACTACGCCCAAGGGGGCCGGTGCAAGCGCACCGGCCCCCCTTTCTTTGTCCCACCGCCGGTACCCGCGCCCCACAGGGGGTCCTTCCCGGGAAGGACGGCATGCCGCCCAACCCCCATGCCCCAACTTACCTCGCCGGCAAATCCAGAGAGGCCGCAATCACGTCGCGGAGCACCTTCGCGCGGAGTTCGCCGGTAGCGAACCCAGGTTTGAACCGCTTCTCAATCTGGTACGGCACCAGCCTTACCGTCGCCAGCCGCCTGTCGTGGAAGGTAGCTTCCAGAAGGTAGCCTTGCGTGTGTTCCGGCGTGCGTACCTGGTCGAAGACAAAGTTGCCCAGCGCATATGCGATGAAGCGGTCATCCCTTACCTCGATCGCCTGCACCCAGTGCGCCTGGTTGCCAACCACAACGTCTGCCCCCGCATCGGCGGCCGCACGCAACGCCTTGATGCTGCGAGGGCTGGGCGCGTGAGTGTCTTCCGTCCCGCTCTGGATTTGCACGATGACGACATCGACCTCTGACTTAAGCAGTCGAATCCGTTCCTGCAGCCGCGTTACCCCAAGGAGGCTTGCTGGCTTGTAGAACGCCGGCTCCCTCGGGAAGTGCGCCGCTTCGTTGGCGTAGCTGTCATCGAGCGGGGCGGTTCCGGGCTCGGTCTCCGTCGCCTCCAAGTCCTCCGCCGCGATGTCATCGAACCCAAGCACCCCAAACCGGACCCCATGGACCTCGAATATCGCCGGTGCCAGCGCGTCTTCCAGGTTCCTGCCGCCGCCCACCGTCTTGATCCCGGCCGCGTTCAACCTCGATTGCGATTCCAGCAGCGCTTTCGATCCGCACCCGGCCAGCCCGCAATCGAACGCGTGGTTCGTCGCCAGCGTCATCTCGTCGATGCCAGCGAGAGTCAGCGCTTCAATGACTTCCGGCGGCGAAGTGAGGTTCGGATATTCCTGCACCACGCAAAGGTACGGCGTCCCGATGCCCTGGATACTGCCGTCCAGCGAACTCAGTGCCAGGTCGGCAGCCGCGAGGTAATCCCCAACCGGCCCGCGCAATGCCGCGCCCCAATCCCCCGTCGCTATGATCGCCGCCAGGGAGCAGCGCGACTGCAGCACATCTCCGGTGGCGACCACGCGGGTCACCCTCGGCAGCCTTGCGCGAATCGCCTCGCGAATCGCCGCGACACTCTCCTTGCCACGGTTCGAACGTCCGATAACGGCGACGTGTTCCACCAGGGGCCAGGCGCCCGGGTCGCCGATACCCCGCGCCAGGTCGATCCCGTCGATGGCGATCGCAACCATGTTCGGCCTCAACTCCTCGATCGGGACGATCGCGATGATGCCCGAGTCGATCGTCATTTCGCGGCGCAACGCGGCGTAGCCTTCCACCTGGTCGAACGGCCGACCGCCGCTGACGGCCAGTCGCTCCCACACGACGTCGGCATCACTCGCCGATGCCGTGGCCAGCCGCACAGCGCCGCGGATACCGCCAACGGCGCTCCAATCAGTCACTTCGCCACGGAGCACGGCCTTGATTTGCTCCGTGGTCAGCGAATCGACTCCCGCGCCCAGCGCGGCCACCGGCACCAGGTAACGGACGGTCACCAACTCGTCAGCCAAACCCTCCGTAGCGAACTCGATGTCAGGCGTCTTTCCGGGTTCCACCGGCCTTAGTCCTGGCCCCGCGGCTGCGGCGGGCAGTAGCCCGGAGTAGGCCAGCGCACCCGCGACTTCCTGCGGCCCGGTGACGGTATCCCCGGACTCGGCAGTCGCGGGAGTACGCGTCTCGCCGTCCGAAATCGCGACGAACAGAACGAGGGCAAGAGATACGAGGCTTGCGGCAAGCGCCGCGACGGACAGGGCAAACCACAGACGCCATGGGTCTCGCTCGCGCACGGCGGGCTCGCGTGCCATCGCCAAATGGTGGTCTCGAAGAGGACGCGGGTCAAACTCGGGAGGGAGTCGACCTAACCGGCCTTCGCGTACCAGTGGTCAGGAGTGCCACTCGCGCTTTCGATGAAGCTGAATGCTCTCGCCAATACGCGATCGATTCCGCCGCAGGCTGCTTCAATATCCGCAAGATCGGGTGGCAGCGGAGCTACCTCGCCGAGTTCCAGGTCGTAGCCGCAGAACAAGCCGTAGTGAAGCATCAAGCTGTTCGTCTGGGCCACGACGCCAGCAAGCCCGTCCTGCCCGGCTCGCAACCCCTGGTCGTGGTGGCATCGCACAGCATCGACAAGGTGTCCCGGAAACTTCCATCGTTCGCCAAGCGATTGACCGACTTCGTCGTGCGCATAGCCCGTGGTTTCCAGTTCCGCATCGTGAAGCGATAGCTCTCCGCTGCGCGCAATGGCCACCGCCTGCGCAAATTCCCGGGGCATGACCTGGCGTAGCACGAGCCGCCCGATGTCGTGAAGAATGCCGGCCGTGAACGCGTCCTCCGGCTTTGCCCCGGCCGTCTTCTTCGCGACCGCCTCAGAGGCGACCGCCACCGCCACGCTATGACCCCAGAACAGGTCAAGGTCGAACCCATCGTCGAAGCCGTTCTTCTTGAAGGAGTTCATCATGCTCGCGCCAACGGCGACCTGGCGAACCTGCTTGAATCCCAGCATCACGACCGCTTCGCGAACGGTGCTGATGCGTCGCGCAAACCCGTAGTAGGCGGAATTGCTGATTCGGATCAGCTTGGCGGTCAGCGCCTGATCCGTTGCCAGGACCTGAGCCAGGTCCATGGCGCTCGTCTTGTCGTCTTCCGCCATCCCCATCACCTTGGCGGCGACAGCCGGGAGCGGCGGCAGGTCGTCGACCTGGTCCAGCAGTGCGTTAGCGTCCTTGCCCATCGCTACTGTTTTCGGCGCGATGAGCCCGAAACTGAATGTCCAATTTGCACATCTTCGTGGACAATCAGGGATGGTGAGCGCCGGCTGCCCAAACGGTCGGTCTGTTTGGGCAGCCGGTGCTGGAATCACCGCGAATCCCCAAGGGAATGACGTTACACTCCACCCGATGCGTCTCCTCCGCCTCGGCAACAGCTACGACACGGATCCCAACATCACGGGCGATGCCAACAAGGTGTCGGTTGCCGACCGAATCCTCGCCGAAGGCTCCGGCGAATCTGTCGAGACGACGATTCGGGTCATCTGGCCGAGCCCGGCCCTGCCTGCCCTTATTGACGGCTGGTTGGATCGCTATTCGCCCGATGTCGCGATCATGGTTGTCTCCTCGTACTGGTTCACCTACGTCTCGGTCCCGGTTCGAGTCCAGCGCAGCTTCGGCCCGCTGGGGAAGCCGCTCGCCCGCGCCGGACTACAAGCGGCCGCTACCCCGTGGCTGGCCCACAACCCGGCGTTTCGGCTTGCCCGCCGGGCAACGCTGGCAACCATCGGCGGGACCACGAATTTCACCCCCGAACAGGTCGTCGAATCCATGGAAAAGTGCGTGCGACGAGTTCTCGCCCGCGAAAACGTCGCCCTCGTCGTCCGTGGGCCTCGGGT
>JANPDX010000655.1:0-3039 GCA_031431695.1 Dehalococcoidia bacterium | reverse complement strand
ACGCCGCTTGCGCTGACGAGCAGGCGCGTGATCTGCTCGCTCAGCGGGCGCATGCCGACACGACGGGCGGTGTCGAGCGCCGCCGTCAGCAGCCCGCGGGCCTCGGACGCGTCCGCGGGGTCGCCGGTACCGAGGAGGAGTTCTGCCAGCTCGTAGGCCGTGCGGGCGTGGACGGTGACGAGACCGTGGGAAGAGCGTTCGAGCGAGTCACGGTAGTGGGCGATGGCGCGGGGGATATCGCCGAGGGCAGTGCAAGCGAATGCCCTCGCGCGATGCGTGTCGACGAAATGTATCGCCAAGACTGGCAGTTCTTGGAGTTGGGCTAAGACCTCGTCGGGGTCCACAAGTCCGCTACTCGTCCTGCAAAGGACCGCCCGCCCAAGCACATGGACGGCACGAATGGGGGGGCTTGCACTCGCATCGGCTTTCGCGGCCGCCTCCAGCAGGAACCGCGCCATGCCGCCCTCAATGTCGTACCCGGCCAGTGCAATGAGCCCCGCTGTGGCAAGCGCATTGATGCCGTTCATCCCACCTGCGAGTTCCGGACGCTCCGCATTCGCAAGCGAGACCGACAGGGCTGTTCGGGCGGAGGTTTCGCCACCGGTCTCCGCCGAGACGAACGCTCGGATGAGTGCCAGAACTGGGTCGCTCGGATAGAGCGCCTCGCCTACAGCAAGGTGACGACGCGCCTCGTCAAAGTCACCCCCTAACGCGGCCACGACCGCAGTCGACTGTGCGCCAAGCACCCTGGCGACGGCTCGGCCCGAACGATCTCCCCACTCCACGGCCAGTCCGGCATGCTGCCCGGCGGACGCAAGATCGGGCACGGCCTTTGCCAGCGTTGCCATCGCGATTCGATTGTGAAGCAGGTTCCGCTTTTCGGCAGAGAGGTGAGACTGGAGCGAGATCGCCGCCGTCCCAAGGAGAACGCATCCTTCGATGTTACCGCTGAAATAGGCGTCCACCAGTCGGCCCAGCGCCGCTCGGGCGCGAAGTGAATCGTCCGGGTGCTCCTCAAGCCAGGCCTCAGCCTCGGCCAGCAGCGATTCTCTGCTTTCAAGCTCTCCCATGATGAGTGATGCCCAGGCTGCCAGCTCGACGCGTTCCCGTGTCCCGGCTGGGAGCACCGCCAGAGCCCGGTCGACCACGACTACCTGGTTGGGACTGCTGAACTCCGCACCTGTTAGGACCGCGCCAACATCGAGCACCCGGCTGTAGTCCCCCGCGGCGATGAACACATCGAGTGCCTTCCGCAGCGCTCGCCATGCCTCCCGGACCTTGAATTGCCCTATCTGCGCCTTCCCGAGCCCGAGGAGGAGGACGGCCATCTCGTGGTCGATCTCCTGGCCCTCACGCAACGATAGCGCCGCCTCATAGTGGCGCTCCGATTCGGCGAAGGCGGCCTGCTCGTAGGCGGCGGCGCCGGCGAGAGAGCAGTAGTGGATGGCTTTCGCCGCGTGGGACTCGGTAAGCGTGGCGGATTCGACGAAGTGGCGGGCGAGGCGGGCGGCGTTCTCGTCGGCGCGGGCGCCCCAGCGCCGTTCGAGGGCATCGCCCACCTGGCCGTGCAGTCGCACGCGGCGGGTCGTCGACAGCTCGTCGAGCAAGGTCTCTTGCATGAGTGCGTGGGTGAAGCGGTAGTGCCCGGCGCGGCCCGTCTCCTCGATAACGCGCGCGCCGAGCCCCTCCTCGATCAGGCGCAACAGTGCGTCGTCGTCCGTGGCGCCCACAATGGCGAGTGTGTCGTAGGCGAATTCGCGACCGGCGATGGCGGCCACCTTGAGGAGGTCGTTGGCCTCTTCGCTGAGGCGGTCGAGCCTGCGTCCCAGCGCTTCGCGCACACCCTCGGGCAGGCGGATGTCCGTCACGGAGTCGCGGCTGAGCGTCCCTTCCTCGGCCATCAGGTTGACGACCTGGCTCACGAAGAACGGGTTACCCTCGGTTTCGTCGTGGATGCGCCGCACGACTTCGCCCGCGGGATCGACTCGCGTGGCCGCCGTGATGTACTCACGCGTCTCGGCGAGAGTGAGTCCGCGCAGGGCGACACGCGTGATCGCGCCCTCGCGGTTGAGGGCGGCGAGCGTCTCGGAAAGCGGATGGGTGCGCGCCAGCTCGGTATCGCGGTAGGTGCCAACGATGAGGACGCGCATGTGCGGCAGTTCGCGCGCAACATGCTGGAGAAGCAGGAGTGTCGGGCGGTCAGCCCAGTGGAGGTCGTCGAGCACGAGGACCAGGGGTGAGCGGCTGGCCATCGCGCGGACCAGGGCTGTGACGGCGCTGAAGAGGCGAAACTGGGCCGAGGGGGCGTCGTCAACCGGCGGCGCCGTGCCAAAGCCCATGTCGCGCAGCTGCGGGAAGAGGCGCGTGAGTTCGGCTGCGTCGGCGCCAAGTTCGTTGCGCAGCCCGGGGACATCGTTCGCCGCTGCCCAGGAGTTCGCGGACTGGATCCAGGGCCAGAAGGGCGGCGCGCCGGATGCTTCGTGGCACAAACCCCAATGCACCTGCGCTCCGCGGATGCGTGCGTACGATTCGAGTTCGCGTGCGGTCGCCGTCTTGCCGATGCCCGGTTCGCCGACAAGCATGACGACCGAGCCTTCACCAGCGAGCATCCCATCGAAGACGGAGCGGAGGCGTTCCAGCTCCTTTTCCCGCCCGACGAAGACGCCCTTGCGCAGGCGGTCGAGGGCGTGGCCTTCGGGAACCGGCGCGGCCTGTTCGTTGACGTCCACGGCGTCGAGGGCCGCGAGAACCGATTCGGCCGAAGGCGGCCGGTCCTGGGGCTCCTTCGCGAGCAGCTGCAAGATGAGCGCATCGAGCGAGGGCGGGCACGCCGGAGCGAGCAGCGAGGGCGGCACCGGCGGAGTGTTCAGGTGCTGTGTCAGGACGGCGGCGGCGTCTCCGGCGAACGGCGGCTGGCCAGTGACCATCTCGTACAAGACGGCGCCGAGGGCGTAGAGGTCGGCGGCCGGGGTGATCGCCTGGCCGAGCGCCTGTTCCGGGGCCATGTAGGCGACCGTGCCGACGAGCATCCCGTGTTGA
>JANPDX010000654.1:0-3661 GCA_031431695.1 Dehalococcoidia bacterium | reverse complement strand
AACGGCGTCTCCGTGGCGACGGAGGGCTCGAGTTCCAACGAAGTGACCGAACAGTACATCGACCTGCAAAGCAACCAGCGGAACCTGGAGCGGACCGAGCAGCAGTACCTCGAATTGCTGAAGCAGGCCAAGACCATCCAGGAAGTGCTGACGGTCCAGGACCGCTTGACGAGCGTCCGCAGCCAGATCGAGCAGATCCAGGGGCGGCTCAAGGTGCTGGACGGGCTGACCGAGTTTGCCACCGTGAACCTGAGCATCTCGGCCCTCGTAGCGAAGGCAGACCCGAAGGAATCGAAGTGGACCCTGGGGGAAGTGCTCGTTGAGAGCTGGCAGGGTTCGGTGGAGGCTGCCCGCTACGTCGCCGCTGCTGGCCTGGTGCTGCTGGTGGCAGGCGCGTGGCTCGTCGTGCCGGTGACGCTTGGCATCCTGGGAGCGCGGCGGTTCCGGCGACGGATACCGGGTTCGCTGCCGCCACCCACGCCCGCCGCGGGTGCGTGAACTTCGCGAACATGGGAATGGGGCAGGCGCGATACCTGCCCCGGTTTGGCCGTTGCGGTGGCGCGGACGTAGCATGGGGGAACGAACCGCCGCAGAGTGGCGCCCCGGGAAGCAGATGCGCACCGCGAACTACGTCTTTTCCGTCATTTCGATTGTCCTCGGGTTCGCGCTGATCTTGTTCATCCTTACCCAAACGGCGCACTGGAACATTGGCTTCGCCATCGGCATTGTGCTGGTGTTGAACGGCGCTATCCGGCTGTGGTTCGCGCAGGACGACCATTGAAGGGGCCGCAAGCGCGTAGGCGCCGCGCCGATGAGGTGAGCTAAGAGATGGACACGCCCCAGGCCTTCCTCGTGCCCGTGGTGCAATCGCAGGCCAGCCTTGATGCGGTGACTATCGCCGTGACAATGGCGAGGCTCAAGAAGGCGCGCGTGTACATCGTCCACGTGATCGAGGTGAGCCGCTCGCTCCCGTTGAATGCGGAGTTGGATGCGGAGGCTCGGCGCGGCGAACAGCTCATCAAGCGCGCCGAGGAAATTGCCGCCGAATCCGGCTATCCGGTGACGAGCACGCTACTACAGGCGCGCGAGGCGGGAGCCGCTATCGTAGAGGAGGCCCGCGACCACGCCATCGACGCTGTCGTGATGGGGATCCCGTACACGAGATTTGTGGGTTCGTCCAACATCGGCCGGACAGCGGACTACGTTTTGAGGAATGCCACCTGTGCGGTCTGGGTGGTGCGGCAATCGATGACTCCGGCAACGAGTCATCACCAAGAATGAACCGGCAGGTGGCATGAAAGTCATCGTCATGGGATGCGGACGGCTGGGTTCGCGTATCGCCACGATCCTCGATAACGAAGGGCACCACGTAACGGTGCTCGATAGCAACGAAGCCGCCTTCAGGCGGTTACCGGCCAGCTTCAAGGGCGACCGGGTAGTCGGCAATGCAATGGATCAGTCCACCCTGGAACGCGGCGGCATCGTCGATGCGGATGCGTTCTTCGCTCTGACGCAGGGAGACAACCGGAACTACTTCGCGAGCCAGATGGCACGCGAGGTCTACCAGGTGAAGCGCGTACTCTGCCGCGTTTACGATCCAGTGCGGGAAGAAATCTTCCGCGACCTCGGGTTGGAGACCTTCAGTCCGACCAGTTTTGGCGCCCAAATCATGGTCGGAATGTTGAACAAAGAGCCAGGAAAGAAGTAACGCGATGTACATCCTTATTGCCGGCGGCGGAAAAGTTGGCTATCACCTCGCTGAAGAATTGCTGAACGAGAACCACGAGGTGCTCGTCATCGAACGCGAAAGCGCGCGCGCCGCGCAGGTGCGCGAAGAACTCTCCGGGAATGTGATGACAGGGGACAGCTGCGAGGCGACGACACTTGATGCGGCGGGAGTATCGCGCGCGGACCTTGTGGCGGCGGTCACGGGCGACGATGAAGACAACCTGGTGATCTGCGACCTTGCCCGCTATCGCGGCGTGAAGCGCACCATTGCCCGGATTAACAACCCGCGAAACGAGCTCTTGTTCCAGAAGCGCGGCATCGAAACCACGATTTCCGCGACCCAGGCGGTACTCGCACAGATCGAACAAGAACTGCCGACGCAGATGATGATCCCGCTCCTGCAACTCCACAATGGGCTCGAATTGGTGGAAATCAAATTGCCGGAGACATCGCCGGCGGCCGGGCGTTCGGTGCGTGAAATACTCTTGCCTGCCGAATCGCTGATTTCGCTCATCGTGGATCCGGGCGGCGTTCCGAGAATGCCCAGCGGGGATACGCGCCTCAACGCGGGCGACGCCCTGGTGGTGGTAAGCCGCAAGGAAAGCCTGGCTATGCTGAAAGAGCTGTTCATTGGTTCGACGCACGGGTTGGACACGTGAGACTGGCGTTTCTCGGCCCGGCCGGCACCTTTGGCGAAGAAGCCGCGATGAAGTACGCGTCGAACGCCGAGATGCTGCCGTTCCCTTCCCACGCCGCGGTGGCGGCGGCCGTGGAATCGGGCATGGCAGATTGCGGCGTTGTGGCGATCGAAAACCTAATCAATGGGTCCGTGGCCGAATCACTGGACATCCTGATCCACGAAACGAAGCTGAAGATCCAGGCCGAAATCGTCATCCCGGTCGTCCACAACCTGATTGCGAAGCCGGGCACACGGGCCGATCAGGTGCGGGTGATCTTCTCCCACACCCAGGCGCTAGGGCAGTGCCGCAAGTTCATTGAGCGGTGCTTTCCGAAAGCCCAAGTCGAAGCCGCCCTCTCTACTACCGAAGCGGTGGACCTCGCCCTGAAGCGGGATGGCGATGCCGCGGCTATCTCGACAGCACGGGCGGCGGAACTACGGGGCGCCGAAATCATCGCCCGCGGAATCCAGGATTCGGACGCAAACGTGACGCGTTTCCTCGTGCTCGGAAGCGGCCAGCCCGCCCGAACAGGCCGGGACCGCACCTCGATTGCCTTTACCTTCAGCGAAGACCAGCCGGGTGCGCTCGCCAGTGTGCTGAACGAGTTCGCAAAGGCCGGGATCAACTGCACCAAGATTGAGAGCCGTCCGACCAAGGCGACTTTCGGCGAATACGTGTTCCTCATCGATTTCGAAGGGCATGCGGCTGACCCGGTTGGCGGCGACGTGCTGGCGGCCGTGGCCCCGCTGTGCGGGGAATTGATGGTCTTCGGCAGTTACCCGCGCGCTTAGGGGACGTACGTCTCGCAGCTGCTGCGGGTATTCAGGAATCCCATGCCGTAACAGGTATCGACGCCGCCTCCGCCGTTCAACTGGTCGGTCCCGCCGGGGCCACCTATGAGCACGTCGTTCCCGCCCTGGCCGTTCAAGACATCGCTACCGGCGCCAGCAATGATGCAGTCGTCGCCGCCGCCGCCGGTCAGCGTCTCGCTCGCCGACGTGCCAAGGATGAGCGCGTTTCCTCCGCCGTTGCCGCCCGGGCCGATCTGCAGGCGGGTGAGGGTTAGGCCAGCGCATCCGGCTGGTGCAAGAGAAGCCAGGGTAATCGGCTGGTCGATGGTACCGGCGTTCGTCGGCGGCACGGTGTTCGCCGCAGCGGCAGCTCCGATGGCGCTGATGGCGACGAGAACGACCAGGCTCCCGATTGCGAACAGCGGCAGCCTGCGCGCGATCACGCGATCCTCCGCGGCGCGG
>JANPDX010000653.1:0-1503 GCA_031431695.1 Dehalococcoidia bacterium | reverse complement strand
GGCCAGAACCTACGCGTGGATGGCGGTCTCGCGCGACCGATCTGACCGCTCGCGGCCCGTCCCGGTGCGTTAGACTCCGGACACCGATTTCTCCGAGGTGACCCATGGCTGAATACGCACACCCTGAACTGCTCGCCGAGCCTGATTGGCTCGCCGCCAACCTGGAAAACCCGAACGTCCGAATCATCGATTGCGCGACCGTCGAGGCCTACCGGCGCGCCCACATTCCCGGCGCCGTTCAACTTCCGGTGCATTACTACATCAAAGAGAACGACCCGGATGGCAGCGACCACGGCACCCTGGTGATGCCGCCGGCCCAATTCGAAGACTTGATGGGCAAGCTGGGGATTTCCAACGATACCCAGATCGTCACCTACGACGACAACAATGGGCTGGTGGCCGCCCGCCTCTGGTGGGTGTTGAAGTACTACGGCCACACCAACGTGAAAGTGCTCAACGGCGGCTGGCACCGCTGGATGACCGAGGGCCGCCACGTCACCTTCCACGCAACCCGAGCGCCCAAGGGTACCTTCACCGCAAAGCCCAATCCGGACCTCTACGCCACCGTGGACTACCTGAAGGAAATGCACGCGAACCCTGCCTGCCAGGTGCTCGACGCTCGGACCGACGGCGAGTGGGACGGCACCAACAATCGCGGAAATACGCGCGCCGGGCGCGTCCCCGGCGCTCACCACCTCGAGTGGGTACGTTTCGTCGCGACCGACGACACGCGAAAGTTCCTCCCAGCCGACGAGATCGAAGCATTGCTTGCGGGGGCCGGTATCGAACGCGACAAGCCGACGATCACCTACTGCCAGGGCGGCATCCGCGCGGCGCACGCTGCTTTCGTGATGGAACTGCTCGGGTACGAAAACGTCCGCGTTTACGACGGCTCGATGCGTGAATGGGCGAACCGCGAAGACACGCCGCTGACAGTCTCCGGCTAACCCCGGCTAACCAAGGAAAGAGGCCCGCAACTTGCGGGCCTCCTGGTTTCATGAGAAAGGTCGCGCGACGGATTAACCGGCTGGCGCTGCCAGTTCGGCCTCTACGTGTTCCGCGGGCACCGCCCGCTCGTAGCGAAGCAGTGCTTCGAGCGTGAAGCCGAGGTCCGCCTGCTCGCAGAGCGAGCCGCAGTACGTCATCTTCATCGAGCTGGGCGACTTCCGCCAATCGTAGCGAAGGCTGCAGCGCACGCAGACCTTGATGTGATTGAGGTTCATCCCGGTTGGACCGGGGCCGATCGGAGTGTCGACCATTGAATTTTCCTTTCACCCCTGGCTTCCCCGCCCTTCGCTGGGAAGGGTCGGGTGCCCGGGCTTCTTCCAGCGTAGAACCTGAGTGTCCGTTGCGTAAAGCTACTGTACTGGTTCAAGACGTCCGTGACAGATCCTCCTGATGGTGTTGGGCGTTGAAAGTAGTGAGGAACTCAGCCGGGGTGAGATAGTCGAGGGCCTGGTGTGGTCGGATGTGGTTGTAGGTGTGCTCCCAGGCGAGGAGGTC
>JANPDX010000652.1:0-2173 GCA_031431695.1 Dehalococcoidia bacterium | reverse complement strand
ACGGTTGGCTTCGGGCCGCGGTTTCTGCACTCCACCGGGCAACTCCACAAGGGCGGCCCGAACTCGGGCGTCTTCATCGAAGTCGTGGATCCGGCAGCCGAGGACATTACCATTCCCGGAAGTTCCTATACCTTCGGCGCCCTTATCGAAGCGCAGGCGCTTGGCGACCTCGCGGCGCTGCTGCGGCGCGGCCGGCGCGCCTGCCGCGTCACGGGATTGGATGAGCTCGAACGCCAGCTGGCGGAAGCGGACATGCTAGACTGACATCATGGCAACCGCGGAACTCGTCGACATCGGCACACTGATCGAATCAATCCCCGGCGTGTACGGTGGACTTCCGCGGCTCGCACGCACCGGCCTCCCGATCATCCAGCTCGTAGCCGAACTGCGCGGTGGTGAGACCATTGAGCAAGTAATCGATGAGTACGGGTTGGATCAGGAGAGCGGGTACGCGGGCCTTGCGTTCTACCTTGCGAACAAGGCCACACTGGATCAGCAACTCGACGAGCGGAACGCGCTGGGCGCAAGGATGGCCGCTGAGGCCCTACCGGCTCAACGCGAATGGCAAGCGCGGATGATGGCGAAGAACGCTAGGAAGTGATTCGCCTCTACATCGATCACGATTCGAGCGGCCGCAGCGCGGTGCCTGAACTTCGACGTCGCGGTCTTGAAGTGCTTACGACACTGGAAGCAGGTAACGCCCGCTTTTCGGACAGCGAGCAATTGGAATTTGCAACGCGGAATGGTTGGACCATCTACACGGCGAACGTCGGGGACTTTGCGCGGCTGCACGGCCTCTGGCTTTCACGAGGACGGTCTCACCCAGGAATCGTGGCTCGATTCAACCAAAAGATGCCAGTAGGCGAGCAGTTACGACGCCTCCTCAACATTTCAGCCAACATCGAACAAGCCGACATGGCGAACCAATTCATCTATCTCGATACCTGGGAATTCGCCTAAACAACGCGTATTCGCCGTTACCCCAGCGCACCTCGATACTCGATGCGTGGCCCAACGTACCTCCGGAATCCTTCTCCATCCAACATCTCTGCCCGGTGGCGCGGGCCTCGGTACCGAAGCCCGCTGGTTCATCGACTTTCTTGTCGATGCTGGCTGCGGAATTTGGCAGATGCTGCCGCCAGGACCGGTCGGCCCCGGGAACTCCCCCTATGCATCGCGTTCGGCATTCGCCCTCGAGCCAACGCTCCTTTCCCTGGAACTCCTCGCGAACGAAGGGCTCCTCGATGCGCGAATCGACTTTTCACCGGTTGGCTCGAATCCCCACCAGCACGACTTCGACGAACTGCGCGCCCACCGTGAGCCCCTCCTCCGGGCTGCTTTCGCCGAATGCATGGCAAGTGGCGGTGGTGACGCACTGGAACGCTTCGCCGCTGACAACAGCTGGCTCACCGGTTACGCGCACTTCGCCGCCTTGCGTGAGTTAAGTCAGGAACCCTGGTGGCTCTGGCCCGTGCGATACCACAATGCCGCCGACGTTCCCGCGGTCGAAGGTACGGCCCTGGGCAACGAAGTCCGCTATCAACAATTCCTCCAGTGGCGCCTGGATCGGCAGTGGCGCTCGCTGCGGGAATACGCACACGGACGTGGCATCGCTCTTTACGGCGACGTGCCGATCTTCGTCGACCTGGACAGCGCCGACGCATGGGCAAACCAACGCCAGTTCAAGCTCGCCGAAGATGGCCAGCCGCAAGTTGTCGCCGGCGTGCCCCCGGACGCGTTCTCCCAGACAGGCCAGCGCTGGGGCAATCCACATTACGACTGGGACGCGATGCGCGCGGACCGTTTCGGCTGGTGGATCGAACGGATGCGTCGCACGTTTTCCCTCTTCGATGCCGTCCGAATCGACCACTTTCGCGGCTTCGAATCGGCCTGGGAAATCCCGGCAGGAGAACTGGCGGCCATCAACGGGCACTGGCAGCCAGGACCAGGACGCAACCTCTTCGATGCCCTCGGCACGGCCCTGGGCGAACTGCCCATCATCGTCGAAGATCTTGGCTTCATCACGCCCCAGGTCCGAGCCCTGCGCGATGCCCTCGGCTACCCCGGAATGGCCGTCCTCCAGTTCGCCTTTGGCGGGGACGATACGAACCCCTACCTCCCTCACAACCAGGTAGCGAACCAGGTCGTCTTTACAGGCACACACGACAACGAC
>JANPDX010000651.1:0-2696 GCA_031431695.1 Dehalococcoidia bacterium | reverse complement strand
CGGCATACGGATAGCGCGTGTAATAAAAACCGCGGGAATCAGGCATCCAGACCAGGTCGCCGCCCGCAGTACCGCCGTTAACACGGGGGATCACGATGTCCGTGGCCTTGCCAGTCGCGATGTCGAAGACGTGGACATTGCCGATTTCACTACCCTGCGCAGAAAGACTCGCGGCAACGAGCTTCCCGTCAGGCGCCGGAACATACCAGTCGATCGCCGTACCACCGGTCGGATCCAGCGCGTTGGGATCGACAATGATCCGCTCCTGATCCGGACGATCGGCAGACGGCATCCAGACCAGCAAGTACTGTTGCAGCGGCGGTTGGCTTTTCTTGGCGAAGACGCCCTTCGGACTCCACGCCAGGTCGTAGTAGACGCTCGAAATCGTGTGCTGGATGTCCGAAACCCGTTTTTCGATCGCCAGACGATCGGGCAGGACGTCGAGGTAGGCGCGGGCATGTGCGTTCTGGCTGTCGCTCCAGGCCTTGACCCTGGCGTCGGACCAGTCCTCAAGCCAGCGGTACTGTTCCGTAATCGAAATGCCGTGATACGTGTCAGTCACAGATTCCTTTCGAGTCACCGGGGGCGGAGTCGTCTCGGGTGCAGCCGCCGACAGTGGCGCGATGGTGGCAACGAGAATTGCGGATAAGATGAGCGAGCGCATGCGATTCCTACCTCGAATGGGCGGTGTGGGCGCCAGGCAATGTTACCGCCGTCCCCGCATGTCCGCTCTCGACCCATAGCCGCCTGTCGCGAGTGCCTGCTTTCCGAGGGTCCAGCTGGGTCGATCCGCATTTACAATTGCGCGTCAGAGAACCAAAATGCAATGAGGTCGATGTACGGCGATAAACCGGTGCAGGCTTACATCGCAGCGATGCCTGGCTGGAAGCGTGATGTTGGAAAGCGCCTCGACGCACTCATCATGCAAAACGCGCCCACGGCGCGCAAGGCCGTAAAGTGGAACTCGCCGTTTTATGGCATTCAGGGCCAGGGATGGTTTGTGTCGTTCCATGTCTTCACCCGCTACGTCAAGGTGACCTTCTTCCGAGGCACGGTTGGCGACGTGGATTCGGCAGGCGGCCGCGTTGCCCGGTTGGGGCAAGACCTGACTACGAGTAAGCGATGGTCACAGGCGTCGTCGCCAATGAGTGCGAGACCGCCACGGTGGAAGTTTGTCAGCTGGTCGGTGGCTTGCCAGTGAATATCGCCAACTGAGCGGCAAACGCACGCTTGTACGCCGGCCGCGCTTCGGCGCGGGCGATGTAGGCGGCGAGGTTCGGATAGTCGTCCAGGATGCCCGATCCTTGCAGTCTGCGCAGCACATGCACCATCAGAATGTCAGCCGCGCTGAACGCGCCATCGAGCCAGTCGGCATCGCCGAGGCGCGCGGAAAGTTCGCCCAATCACACACGGATGCGATCGTCGACCATGGCCATGCGCTCGTCTCGCCAACTCTTGCCGTCCTCCAGGTACTCGACGATTTCACGATCGACGATCGGCGGCTCCACCGTGCTCAGCGCGGCGAACATCCACGTGATCGCGCGCGCGCGGGCGTTCGCATCATCCGGCAGCAGTCCCACCTGGCGCTCCGCGATATGGAACACGATCGCCCCCGACTCGAACAGGGTGAGATCGCCATCTTCATACGGCGGAATCAGCCCGAAAGGATGCAGCGCCAGATGCGCGAACTCCTTCATCGCCTTGAACGAAACAAGCCGAACCTTGTAAGGCTGGCCCACTTCCTCAAGCGCCCAGCGAACGCGCATGTCACGCGCCATTCCCTGGCCGCGATCGGGCGAACTTTCAAAGGCGGTGATGGTGGGGATCACTGGAAGGCTCCGGATGAATGCATGACTCCATCGTTTGTCACGTACTTGCGGGTGCTGTCTGATTTCATCGGCAGTGGTCGCTCCAACGGCCTTGGTCGGGCCGCATCTTGAATGTCTGAAATGGAGCCGGCAAGAGCGGATGGTCCGCTCCGAACCAGCCATTCCGGCGGATTTGACGTGGCCGCTTCGCGGAAACTCTCCTCTGAGCCTGCGCGACCATGACTGCATCCCGGCCAGCAAAGGTCGCAGTCCAGTCGATGCAGGGAACCCCGTCTTCGCCGGAGTTTCTTGTCTCCATGTGAAGGGTTGGCACTTTCAAGATGGATAATACTTAGGTATTTACAAAAGTATAATACGGCTGCAGAATCCCTCTCTCATATCGATAACCCTGTATTTGGATGGTGTCGGAAATGGTTCAATCCGCAGCCGCTGACAAAGTTTTTCACGCCTTGTCCAACCCGACTCGGCGGAGAGTCCTGGAGCGACTGTCGGTCGGACCAGCCACCGTCAGCGAACTGGCGGCACCGTTCGACATGCAACTCCCGTCGTTCGTGCAGCACCTCTCGGTGCTCGAACAGAGCCGACTGGTGAGGTCGAAAAAGCGCGGACGAGTGCGGTCGTATGAGATCGCACCCGAACGGTTCAAGGTCGTTGAAGACTGGCTGACCGCGCGTCGCCAGTTGTGGGAAGCTCGACTGGACCGGTTCGACCAATACGTCAAACAACTCAAGGAGAAGGAATCAGAATCATGAGCAAGCAATTCACCTTCAATCCGAAACTTGATTTCGCTATCGAACGGTTCATCGACGCGCCCACGCGGCTCGTCTGGGAAGCGTTGACGAAACCGGAGCATCTCAAGGAGTGGTA
>JANPDX010000650.1:0-1930 GCA_031431695.1 Dehalococcoidia bacterium | reverse complement strand
GTCAGATTCGCGCTGAATGTGCGACATCACTTCACGGGCGACACTGAGGGCTTCCTCCGAGTCATACGGCACGCGCAAGTCGATGAGCAGGTCTGCCCAGCCCATGACTCCGAGCCCAATGCGCCGGATGGCGTGCGAGGTTTCGGCAATCTCGGGAATCGGGTAGTGGTTCATCTCGATGACGTTGTCGAGGAGGTGGACGGTGCGGCGCACCACGATGCCGAGCGCTTCGAAATCGACCGTCTTGTTGCCGGGCGCGCCCTTGGTGAAGTGGCCGAGGTTGATCGAGCCGAGGTTGCAGGAATCGAACGGATAGAGGGGCTGCTCGCCGCACGGATTTGTCGATTCCACCGGTCCGCGCTTGGGCACCGGGTTCGCCCGGCCTTCGTTGATGCGATCGATGAAGACGACCCCCGGGTCGCCATTCTTCCAGGCGTTCGCGAACATCCTCTCCCAGAGTTCGCGCGCATCGCGCTGGCCGACGACCTTGCCGGTCTGCGGGTTGATGACGTCGAACATCCCGCCGGTCTCGACGGCTTTCATGAAGGGCTCGGTAATTGCGACGCTGATATTGAAGTTCTGAAGCGTCGTCATGTCCGCCTGCATCGCGAAGAATGCGTAAATATCGGGATGATCGACGCGCAGGTTGCCCATGTGCGCACCGCGGCGCGTGCCACCCTGCTTGATCGCTTCGGTTGCTGAATCGAAGACGCGCATGAACGAGACGGGGCCGCTGGCAACGCCCATCGTCGATTGGACGCGGTCGTTCGCCGGGCGCAGCCGGGAGAACGAGAAGCCGGTGCCGCCGCCGGACTTGTGGATGATCGCGGTGTTCTTGATCGCTTCGAAGATGCCGTCGATCGAATCCGGGACAGGCAGGACGAAACAGGCCGAGAGCTGCTGCAGTTCGCGCCCAGCGTTGACCAGGGTGGGCGAGTTCGGAAGGAAGTCGAGCGAGGCCATGAGCCGGTAGAACGACTCTTCCGCGGCCGCGCGATCACCCTCCGTGCCACCGAAGCGTTCTTCGGCCTCGGAAAGGTTTCGGGCTACCCGGTGGAACACCTCGTCCGGAGTCTCGACGGCATCGCCCGACTCATTGCGGCGCGCTACACGGCGCTCGATGACGACCTTGGCATTCTCGGAAAGGTCTTCGGGCTGGAAGTCTCCAGCGCCGCCTGTTCCCCGGCTGTCTGACGTTGTTGTGACCATAGTGTTCCTCCCATTGAACTGCGGCTGGTCCCGCGGGGCGGCGGGTGACAGAAGATACGAACAAGTGTTCTGTTTGTCTAGTAGTTACTCAGGTGACGAACTCCCGGGCGGGGAGCCGCGATACGTCGATAGTCCAAATACCCGAGTGCTTCATGCCTGGCTCACCGACCCGGCGTAGTGGCGGCTCTCGATATCCTGGAGTAGGCGAGGGCCCCTCGGTACCGGTGGTTCCGCATCTGGAAAGGCGAGCTGCAGGTCGCGTTCTTCTGGAGTCATGACGCGGCCGGACTCGAGCGCTTCGACCGCTTCCTTGAGCGATTCGATATCCGTGAATGACCGATACACCGATGCGAAGCGAATGTAGGCGATGTGGTCGAGGCGCCGAAGCGCATCCATCGCGAGTTCTCCGAGGACCTGCGATGGAACTTCGGAGCGACCGTCGGCGTTCACCCTGGACTCGATGTCGGAAACGAGCGCATCGAGTTGCGCGACGGAGATGTCGCGCTTTGTGCAGGCGCTGCGGAGGCCACGAAGGAGCTTTTCGCGCGAGAATTCTTCCCTGCGGCCATCACGCTTCAGGATCTGGACAGTCGAGAACTGGACGGCTTCGACGGTGGAGAACCGCTCACCACAGGCGATGCATTGACGGCGCCGCCGGATGCCGTCGTCGTTCGCCCGGCTGTCGGTTACTTTGGAGTCGCGGAAGTGGCAGTGAGGACAA
>JANPDX010000649.1:0-1526 GCA_031431695.1 Dehalococcoidia bacterium | reverse complement strand
GTTTAGCTTCTCGAGGTGCGAATCCAAAACGCGCTCGCCCTTGCCGAAAATCCGGTCCCGTCCCCCGAACCCCGCGACCACCGGGCAGGTCCCGTCGATATCTTCCACGTCCTTCGGCACCGCGCCGTAAAACACCGCCGCGGCGCCCAGTTCCGCGCGCGCCGCGAACAGCAAGGCGATCCCTCCGCCCAGACAGAATCCCATAACCCCGATCCGCGACCCGTCCACCTCGGGACGTTCGGCCAGCCACGCGCGGCAGGCGTCGAGGTCGGCGAACACCGGTCCCTCGCCGTCGCGAAGCCCGCGCACCGTTCGCACAACGCAAAACGGCATCCGTCCGCGTGTGCTGTACAGGTCGGGCACGAGCGCAACGTAGCCCATGTCGGCCAGTTGCTGCGCTTTTTCGCGCATATCGGCGTTCAGCCCGAATACCTCGTGAATCACGATGACCGCGGGCCGCCTGCCCTCATCCCGCGGGGCGGCAAGGTAACCGGTCAGCCGGCCCGAAGGCACAGCAATACTCGCAAGTTCCATACTCGCGATTCTAAACCCGGACACTCGGGGAGTCGCGCCCCTCGGAGGGCGCTGGCGGCATGCCGCCCCACGAGCGTTCGCTTACAGCCTCGAATCAGGCCCCCTCTCCATCGCAATAAGGAGGGGTGAGGGTGCGAGGCTAATCCCCGTCCGAAGCGATCGCCACGCTGATCGCGCAGCCACCCACGCCCCAGCAGTTCGCTGGCTTTGGCGGCTTCGGAGTGGCCGTAGGCGTCGCCGTGCCCGTCGCGGTCGGAGTGTTTGTCGGCGCCTCTTTCGAACACCCGGCGGTTCCAGTCCCAACGTTCGGCGTGAATATCGTGACCGAATCACCGAGCCCGCTGGAATAAACGTAGCTTCCGCCGGCAGTGAACGACTGCGGGGACAGTGACGTCCCGCCCGCCGGGATCATCTCGTCGAACTGCGGTGGCTCCCCGCCGTGACCGGGCTTGTAGACCCGAATCTCTATCTTGCCGGTGTTCTTAAACACCACTTCATCGTCTCGGACGATGTTGCAAAAGCGCGGATTAAAGCCCTTTTCGTTGACCTCAACGGTCCATTGAGTAATCGCCTTGGCCGGTGTTTCGCCACCGCTAAAAACCGCGAGCGTGATAGCGCCGAAGAGCGCCATGACGAGCGCGGAAGCCGCAAAAAGCGGCCGATAAGAAACCAAACGCATGCAATGACCTCACAAGGCCCCACCCCACCACGGGCATACTTACCGTAACGAGGAATCGCCAAAGAGAAAAGCGCAATCGGAAAGGGGCCCTATCCGGGGAACCTTCGCGCGGCCCCGGACCGCCGCGGCGTCAGTCCCGCGCCGTCCCCGGAGCACGCACGCAGTACGGGTTGTTCCGGCACGGCGGCTGTGGTGGCTGATTGTTCGGGTCGGGAGTACAGGCCGGGTCCCAGTATTCCACGAACACCGGTGTAATCACTGTCATCGAGTGGGAAAGGTTGTCCGCGTCAAAAAACCGCGTATTCCCACCGTG
>JANPDX010000648.1:0-4035 GCA_031431695.1 Dehalococcoidia bacterium | reverse complement strand
GCGTCCGTGTACCCGAGGCTTTCCGCTTCTTTGGCGATGGCAACGTGTTCGGGCAGGGTGTAGCCAAAGTGCGGCACCGAAAGCGCCAATCGTTTTTGCATGGTGTTATTCCTCCATCAGCCGGTGCATGCGATCAACAAGCACCGGGACATACCATTCGAATTGGGCCGAAGCGGGGTTTGAAGCCGTCTTCTCGATGTAATGCATGTACAGGCCTTCGAGGATTATGGCCAGCTTGTACACCGCGAGCACATGGTAGAAGGCGAAGTGCTTCATTGAGCGCCCGCTCTTCTGCTCGTACATCGCGGCCATTTCGGCCACGCTCGGGAACCCTTCGAGGTCGGTAACGCGTGGTCCCTCGTTCATTGCTCGCGTGCCCGGTGGGTCGCCAGGGTCTCCCCAGCCGGAAAGGATCCAGCCGAGGTCGGCCAGTGGGTCGCCGATGGTCGCCATCTCCCAATCGAAAATGGCGATCAGGCGGGGTTCGCCGTTCGCGAACATCACGTTGTCCAGCTTGTAGTCACCGTGGACCACCGAGACGTCTCCGGCTTCCGGGGTGCGACTCCGCAACCACTCGGTCGCCGCATCGAGCCCTGCAAGGGCGCGTGTGCGCGGCTGCGTCAACTCCCACTGCTTGCTCCAGCGCTCGACCTGACGGGGAAGGTAGCTTTCGCCCTTGCCCGTCAGTCCCGCCGCCCGCCAATCAACGTCATGCAACTCGACCAGCGCGTCGATGATCTCTTCCGAGACCCTTCGGCGTCCCGCGGGCGTGTCGTACGCCGCCGGCATCTCCGTGCGGATCACGACGCCCTCGGACCGCTCCATCAGGTAGAAAGGCGCGCCGATAACCGAATTGTCTTCACATACCGCCACCGGGCGAGGCACCCGGGCCCGGCCATGCAACGCGGAAAGGTAGCGGTACTCCCGCACCACATCGTGGGCGGTGGGTAGTAGCGGCCCGCGCGGCGGCCGCCGCAGCACCCAGCGGCTCGCTCCCCGAGTGACATAGAACGTCTCGTTGGAGAACCCGGCGACGTGTTTCTCAACACTGAACGGCCCCGAACTCCCGGGCACGTTCTCGGCTACGAAGCGCTCGAGGGCGGCGATATCGATCAACAGTTCGAGGGCGGCGTCGGCCATAGCGAACCTCTCTCCGGCAGTGGCGAATCGTTCGCCCGGGCCGAAAGAGTCTTGCCCGCATACCCGTGCGCGTCAACCCGAACGGTTGCGACTCGGCGGCGATGGTCCATCCTGGGACTTCCCCGGAGCCGAAGATGCATCAGGGGTCAGGGTGTGAGGTTCGCGTCCAGTGCGCGTACCATCTCGCTTCACACACCCCACTTGGAGCAGCGAACATGCCGAACCTCGCAAAGCGCACTCTCGGCCGCACCGGTCTCGAAGTCACAGCTCTCGGCTACGGCGCCATGGAACTTCGCGGCGAACCGCGCGGCCCGGCCGTCACTGGCGCCGAAGCCAGCACCATCCTTAACGCCGTCCTCGATTCCGGCATCAACTTCATCGATACCTCGCCCGACTACGGCAGCAGCGAAGAACACATCGGACAATCCATCGCCCACCGCCGGTCCGAATACTTCCTCGCCTCCAAGTGCGGCTGCCTGGTTGGCGCCGCTCCCGCTCCCGCCGGCCAGCGAAACGCCCACATCTTCACAGCCGAGAACGTTCGCGCCGGGGTCGAACAAAGCCTCCGCCGAATGAAAACTGACCACCTGGATCTTGTCCAGTTCCATATCAGCCCCAGCCAGCAAGAACTCGAGGAACACGGGGCACTGGAGGAACTCAAGAAGCTCCAGGCGGAAGGCAAGTTCCGGTTCCTCGGCATGTCTGGCACCCTCCCGAACCTTCGCGATCACATCGCAATGGGCGTCTTCGACGAATTCCAGATCCCGTATTCGGCACTCGAACGCGAACACGAAGCCACCATCGCCGAAGCGAGCGCCGCCGGAGCGGGCATCGTCATTCGCGGCGGTGTCGCTCGCGGCGCTCCGAGTGAGTGGGCCCGCGCCCGCGCCGGGCTCCCGGTGCAAGATCGCTGGGAGGGCGCCAGCCTCGATGACCTCCTCGACGGCATGAGCCGCATGGAGTTCACGCTCAGGTTCACCCTCTCCCTTCCGGCACTCGCGACCACCATCGTCGGCACGCGAAACCCCAGACATCTCCACGACAACCTCGCCGCAGCCGCGAAGGGCCCGCTGCCGGCCCCCGTCTACGAAGACGCGAAGCGCCGGCTTACCGCTGCTGGGTCAAAGCCAGAATGACGCCTGAACAGCGCGATGCCTTCGCGGCCCTCCCGCTTCCCGCGACCCTGGCAACGGTTGATGCGCATGGCCGCGCCCATGCCGTGCCGGTCATCTACCTCTACGAAGGCGGCGAATTCATGGTCATCACCGAACGCGGCTCGCAGAAAGTGAAGAACGCGGTAGGCACGGGCCGGGCCGCCCTCTGCATCGACGACCGCGAGAAGTTCCGCTACGTCACCGTGGAAGGTCCCGTTCGGGTCATCGACCCGGTTTCGTACGAGACCCGCCTGCGCCTGCACACCCACTACCGGGGAACCGAAGCCGCGCTCAAGTCCACCGCCGATGGCGGACACGAACGCATGGTTGCGCTCCTGATCACGCCTGAACGCTGGCTGGGATGACACCGAACATGACTGACCTCGCCCTCCGCAACGACCTCCTCGAAGGCGCCCGCTCCCTCGGGCCACTTCTTCGCGCCTCCGCCGACGAAATCGACGATGCCCGCCAGCTGCCGCCGCACATCGTCAAAACCATGAAGGACTCGGGCATCTTCCGCATGTCCATGCCGCGCGCATGGGGCGGCTGGGAAGCCGACCCGATCACTCAGAACCTCGTCATCGAAGAAATTACCGCCGCGAACGGATCGGCTGGTTGGTGCGTGATGATCGGGATGAGCGGCGGCTTTCTTTCGGGACTGCTCGACCAGAAGGTTGGCCGCGAGATGTTCCCCGACCCGGACATGATCAGCGCCAACGCCTTCGTCCCACCGGGCCGCGCCACCCGCGTCGAAGGCGGCTTCGTGGTCAATGGCCGGTGGCCCTTCGCCAGCGGTATCACCCACGCTGACTGGGTGCAGGCGACCGCCTTCATCGCCGATCCCGCTCAGCCTGACGCCGCTCCCGGCCGCCCAAAGCTGTTCTTCGCACCCGTCGCCGCCGTCGAAGTCATCGACACCTGGCACACGACTGGCCTCAAGGGCACCGGCAGCCGTGACTTCGCCTACCACGACCTGTTCGTCCCCGAAGAGCGAGTAGTCGACCACATTGGTGGCGAATGGAAGCGTTCGGGCCCGCTGTACCAATCCTTCATTCCCATCCTGCTCAACCACTTTGGTGTCCCTCTTGGCATCGGCCGCCGTGCGCTCGAGGCGTTCGTCGTGGCGATGCGCGACAAGCCGGGCAAGTTCGGCGCCGCCCCACGCGACGAACCTTCGGTCCAAACGCCGCTCGCCCACGCCTCCGCGAAGATTGAGTCGGCGCGCGCCTACGCCTACAACACCATCGAACGCGTCTGGGCCGAGTTCGAGTCCGGACGGCAGCCCTCCGTCGCGGACCGAATCGGCTGGCGGCTTGCCAATGCCTGGGTCCACGACACTTGCACGGAGGCCGTCGAGCTTCTCCAGCACGCCGCCGGCTCGATGTCTGTTTATCTCCCAAGCGACCTCGACCGCTGCTTCCGGGATATCCACACCGCCCGCCAACACGGCATTGTCGCGGCACGCGTCTACGAGCACGCCGGCCGCGCCCTCCTCACCGACGCCATGCCCCCCGGCTGGTAACGGCCGCCGGTTAGCCGTTACATCTCTCGGTTCCCCGTTCCCTGCTCCCCGTTCCCCGTTCCCCGTTCCCTGTTCCCCGTTCCCTGTTCCCTGTTCCCTGTCCGGCCCTGTACGCTTCCGCCACACATTCATCGGGAGCACCACCGTGGCAAAAGTCCATTTCGGCGTCACCATCCCCCAGATCAAGCGGACCTGGGCCGAAGCCAAATCCAACTCCAT
>JANPDX010000647.1:0-16738 GCA_031431695.1 Dehalococcoidia bacterium | reverse complement strand
GACACCGGCATCCTAACGGAGCCTCCCCCAACATCCCCTTCTCACCAGCTCTCTTGACCCTCGCAGATACGGCTGCCTTCAGGGAAACCCAATTGCTTATACAGATACCTGACTGTCTCGCAGGTTTCTGAACTTGATCAGATGTCGGTTGTGTTTTGAAACAGACCACCGTTAGCCTCAATAGTCGCAGGAGGTGACCTGATGTTCGACCCTGAACTCGACCGTTCCAAGCCCGAGTGGTGGCTCGAACGCCAGAAAGGCCGCCTGCCGGGCCTGGTCGGTGTCAAGCCGCTCGAGTTTGGCGAGGGCTTCGCCGCCGCCAGGCTGGAAATCCGGCCCGAGCTGTGGGCGCCGAACGGCTACCTCCACGCCGCCACCATCGTTGCCCTCGCCGATACCCTCTGCGGCTATGGCTGCGTCGCGAACCTTCCCGAAGGCGCCTCAGGCTTCACGACCATCGAAGTGAAGACCAACTTCCTCGGCACGGCCACCGAAGGCTCCCTCACCGCGCGCGCCACGATGATTCACGGCGGCCGCAACACCCAGGTCTGGGACGCGCCAGTTGTCCACGAACAGACCGGCAAAACCATTGCCCTCTTCCGCTGCACCCAGATGGTGCTATGGCCGAAGTAGGGGTTAGGCGGTAGGCGTTAGGAATTTAGCGCGAAGGCAGTGGCCTTCGCGACGAATTCCTTCGGATGCGACGCGTGAGGCGCATGCCCGGCGCCTTCGAATGTGAAGTGGCTTGAACCCGGCATGCGTTGCACGAGTTGAGCGACGATGCGCGAAAAGAACGGCGGACCGACGGACCCCTCTGTTAGCAGGCAGCGCGCTTCGATTCTCCCCAGCAACTGGGAATAGAGATTGTCCGCCTCGTGGTCGTTCAGTTCATCCAGATAGGTAGGCGCGTTTTGAACGAACATGGTCTTGGCGGCATCCGGCAGACCCGCCCAGACGCCCGGGGCGATGGTATCTACAAAGGCTTCCGCCCCTTCAGGGTAGCGTCCAGCTTCGAGGTGCGCGCCAACAGGGTCCCCGGCATTTGAAAACGAATCGTACAGACTCGCATCGGCCGGATCGAGACTGAGCATCTCTATCACCGGCGGCTCATGGATATTCAGGCTGGACACGAGTTCCGGGTGCGCGGCAGCGAATCGCAGAGCTATCAGGCCCCCCAGTGAGTTGGCGACCACGTGCGCTTGTGCGAACCCGAGGTGAGCGAGGAGCGCTGCGAGGTCCTGAACGTCGTCATCGAGCGTCCCTCCTCGCGGAGCAATGCTTTGGCTGTGACCGCGCCGATCGTACGTGATGACCCTGAACTTCGAAGCGAGGCCGGGAACCACGAATGCCCAGTTCCCGCGATTCACCCACGATCCGTGAACCAGCACCATCGGCGGCCCAGATTCACCGGCCATTTCGTAGGCCAGGTTCACCCCGTTGATGACAGCGTTCGGCATCGCTCCAACCCCCTGAATCGTGGAACCCTACGGTCCGGATAGCCGCGGGTCAACGGCCCGAAAATCTCCGCGCCTCCGCGTCTCTGCGCCTCGGCGTTCCGGGCCCTCTCCGCGTAGGATTCCACACGCAACTCGCACTCGGACTCGCAACTCATGACCATCAACTGGCCCGCAATTCACCAGGAAGCGCTCGATATCTTCGTGCGCTACCTCCAGATCGATACCTCCAACCCGCCCGGCAACGAAAAGCCCGCCGCTCGTTTCCTCGGCGCGCTCTGCGAGGCCGAGGGCATCGAAACCGAGTACATCGAGACCGCTCCCAACCGCGAGGTGCTCGTCGCCCGGATCAAGGGCGACGGCTCGAAGCGTCCATTGATGCTCTGCAACCATACCGATGTCGTCCCGGTAGAGGCAGAGTACTGGGACATGCCCGCCTTCGAAGGCGTCGTGAAGGACGGCAGTGTCTACGGGCGCGGCGCCGTGGACATGAAGGGCTGCGGCGTGATGCAGCTCATCACGGTCCTGCTGCTGAAACGTGAAGGCATCCAGCTCAAACGAGACCTCGTCTTCTGCGCCGTACCCGATGAGGAAGCGGGGTCGGCGCTTGGCATGCAGTGGCTTTGCGAGAACCGTCCCGACGTCGTCGATGTCGAGTTCGAACTGAGCGAGGGCGGCTTTGGCGCATCGCGCTTCGCGGGCAAACAAACGCGCATGTTCAACATCGCGACCAACGAGAAGTACGGCGGCGGCACGCTCAAACTGACCGCGGTCGGCACGCCAGGCCACGGCAGCCGTCCCCACGCCGACAACTCGGCCATCCACCTCATGCGTGCCCTCATCAAGCTCCACGATTGGGACCGCGGCATTACCTACACGCCCGACACCATCGCCTACCTCGAACGCCTTGCCGAAGTTGGCCTGATGCCGCCACTCTCGGACAAAGAGGCCGTTGAAGCGCAGATTCGCCGCTCCCCGGCCCTCTACGCCGCCTTTGTGAACACGCTCAACGTGACCATGGTAAACAGCGGAATCAAGGTCAACGTCATCCCCGCGAAGAGCCAGGCCTTTCTCGATTGCCGGCTGCTTCCCGGCCAATCGCCCGAGGCATGGCGGGACGAAGTCGTCGCCTACATTGATGATCCTCGCATCGAAGTTGAACTGGCCCGAGCAGTGGCCGGCGCCGCCCCGAAGCCAGCGGAATGGGACACCGAACTCTTCTGGACGATAAACAGCGTCATCAAGGAAGCGATGGAGGATGCGGTCGTGGTCCCGGCGATGACCGTCGGCGCCACGGACAACCGCTTCCTCCGTGCTCGCGGCATCCCCGCTTACGGCTTCATTCCCTGCCTGCTCAGCCCGGAGGAGGCGGCCGGGTTCCACGGCAACAACGAATTCCTCACCATCGACAACCTCAACATGGGCTGCGAACTGATGTACGAAGTAGTCCGGCGAATGTGCATATAGGTTGGAGTTGGTTGCCGGTGACCGTTGCCCACTTTGCCCCACGATTCGAAGAACCAGCGCCGTTTCAGTGAGAGGACCGACTATGCACGTCACAGGTTTGGTACACGTCAACATCAACTGCTCGAACTTCGAACGGTCCCGGGTCTTTTACGAGGCCCTGGGGTTCCGATTGGTGTGGCTCGTCCCTCCGACGAATTCCGACGAGGTCGCCGCTGCCGTTGGGATGCCCCCCTATCGGGTGAATGGCGGGCTGATGTCGCTCGAAGGAGCCGAACACCCTGTAGTGATTGACCTGCTTGAGTGGCAATCACCACACGACGACGAGCCACCCTACCCGAACCTGTACCACTACGGTCTGGCCCGCATCGCGTTTGCGTCATCCGACATGGACGCCGATCTCGCAACCCTTTCGTCGCTGGACGTGGAGTTCGTTGGGCCACCGGCCAGGGTGATGGTGGACGGCGTTCCTGCCGGAGGCCGGTTCGTGTGTTTCAAAGATCCGGACGGAACCGTGCTGGAACTCGTCGAAAGTGACGGCAGCCGCCTTTGACGAGTCCCGATCCTGAGCCCGCAATCGGCCGGTGCCGCCTTGCTGTTAGGCCCGCGCCTCGTACCGTTCCAGCGTGACCCCGCGCCAGCGCCAACTCCGAATCGCCATCATTTGCGGCGCGGCCGCAACCGCGCTTGCCATCGTGCTCGGCCAGTTCTGGCTCATGTCCTACCTGAGCTGGACGCATCGCGAGCCGGCCGCGAATAGTCTCATCGGGTTCAATTTCAGTTGCGACCAGGCTGAATACCTGCTTCTTGAGGATCCTGCGAAAGGCGCCGACGGCTACTTGCCCGACGACCGCCCCGGTCGCGCCGCGTGGTGCGCGAACATTCTCGACCAGTTGCTGCGGGAAACGGGGTCGCGCGCGGTCCGACTCTCGCTCCAATGGGACGAGGTAGAGCGGCGCCCGGGCGTGTACGACTTCTCGTTAACGGATGCGTTGATCGCCACTGCCGGCCTGAACGATGCGACCGTCATGCTCTCGGTTGGGATGAAGGCGCAGCGCCACCCTGAGTACTACATCCCGGATTGGGCACGCGAAGGACTCGCCATCCAGGATGGCGCGGTCGTCTCCAGCGTCCCGGGCTTGCGCGTGCGTGCCCTCGCATTCGTTGCCGAGTCCGTCCGCCACTATGCGAGTTCACCCGCGGTCGATTCCTGGGGCGCTGAAAACGAGGCGTACATCGCTTCGCATCGCGCCAATAGATTCTCGCTGAGCCGCGACTACGTCGACGACGTCGTCGAAACAATCCGCTCCAACGATCCGCTTCAGCGGCCTGTCTCCATTAACCACGCGCAGCACTTCGTGATGGACCAACGGTGGGCCCATGCCCTCGCCGATAGCGACATCCTCGGGCAGAGCATCTACCCGGCCCGCAACGGGCAGGTGTTCGGAGCACGTCTCGTGGCGAACATCATGGAGATCGGCCCGCTCATGCCGAATTACGCCTTCCAGGCGCGCGAAGCCCGTGCCTCCGGCAAGCAGTTCTGGGTAACCGAGTTACAGGGCGAACCCTGGACCGAACGCGATGCTCGGCTGATTACACCCGCGAACCCTTCAGATAACCTCGCGCCACGGGGTCTCGCCCGCAACATCAGCTATGCCCGCAAGACCGGGGCCGAACGAATCTATCTCTGGGGTGCGGAGTGGTGGTTCTACCAGCAAATTCGCGGCGACCCCTCATGGCTGGTCGTCGTCAGGAAAGCCGTTGAGAGCAGCTCGGGACAGTAGCGCTGGGAACGGTTGCCGCCATTCGCACGGCGCTCGCTATCTCGTTGGTCGCGTCGAGCGCCATCGGCAGATAGCGAAAGGCGCCGGCTTCTTCAAAGTCGCGCTGTTCGCTTGATGGTGTGAGTGGAGAGATGACAATTACGCGCGAACCGGTACCAACCAGGGCCCGACACACTTCCGGCGAACACGTTGCGGGAGTCGTGACCAGGATCTCTCCTGATGCCTCAGACAAAGCGCGGCGCTCCACCTCGAACTCCGGCAGGAAGCCCACCAGTGCCGCCTCAAGTGCTCGTCCCAGCCGGGCGTCGTTGACGGCCACCACCACCTTGCTCGATCCCATGAGTTCGAGTTTCGGATGAACGGAGATGTCCAGCCACGGCCAATCGTGCCGAGCTTTTCGTACGTTTGGCCGAGAACTGCGCTCCCCTTTCGCAAACGGGCTACGATAGTCCCTGATGGCAGAACCAGTGCCTGATTCGGCAAGCGTGGAAGTTTTCTCCAGCCTGAGCGAGATGGCGATCACGAGCGAAATCCTCGCGGGGAGCGAAGACCTCAAGGAGATCCTCCAGCGACTGGCTCAACGCGCTCGCGAAGTGACTCGGGCCGACTTCGCCGCGATAGCCACCTTCGACGACCAGGGCAGCCTCACCCGGTTTATCTACAACGGCATTTCCGAAGAACAAGCACGGCGTCTCGGCGACCCTCCGAAGGGGCTAGGACTCCTCGGCGAGCTCTCGCATTGCGAGCGCCCTCTCCGCCTGGCGCGCCTTTCGGATCACCCGGCCTCGTCAGGCTGGCCGCCTGAACACCCCGATATGGAAGCCTTTCTCGGCGTGCCCATCCGCGCCGGCGGACGCACCATCGGTTCCCTCTATATGACCCGCGGGCGCGGCGGAGAGCCATTCTCCTCGGGCGACGAAGTAGCGGCGGCCATGCTCTCACTCCAGGCAGCCGTAAGCCTCGCCTCGGCCCTCGCGCAGGGCCGCAGCAGCAGACTCTCGCTCCTCGAAGAACGTGTCCGCATTGCCCACGACCTCCACGATGGAACCATTCAAACCCTCTACGCCCTGGGCCTTGAATGCGACACGCTCGCAAATCGCCAGGATTTCCCGGACGAAGTTCGCGACGCCCTTGACTCCGTCGTGACGCGGCTCAATGAGCTCATCGGCGACATTCGCGGCTACATCACCATGCTCGAGGCCGCAACAATCTCAGACGAGCCGGAACTCACCCGCGACCTCAACTTCATCATTCGCCAGATCGTGCCGCCGTCTATCGCCACGGTTGTGAACATCTCCGCCGCGGCGCTCCAGGATTTCACCGTGCGCGAAACCGAGGACCTCCTCTACGTCGCGCGCGAAGCCCTTAGCAACGCAATCCGCCATGGCGCTCCTTCGAAAATTGCGGTGGACCTGCGCCAGTCCCGGGATGCGACCATCCTCATCGTCCAGGACAACGGCGTCGGATTCGATCAGGCAACCGTCCGCCGCGGGCTCGGTACCGTTACTATGCAGACGCGAGCCGACCGCCTCGGGGCGACTCTCACCGTGATCGGCATCCCCGGCATGGGAACGACCGTTCGTGTCTCTATCTCGAAGCTGTTACAGGAAGAGGAAATTGATGACTGAGACCATCCGCGTACTGCTCGCCGACGACCACGACCTTGTTCGCCAGGGCTTGAAGACCGCCCTTCGTGCTCAGCCCGACTTCAATGTGGTCGCCGAGGCCCGTGATGGCGAGGAAGCGGTGCGCGAAGCGAAGAAGGAAAGGCCTGATCTCGTCGTCATGGATGTCCGAATGCCGAAAATGTCCGGCATTGAAGCATGCCGCGAGATCCGCTCGGCCATTCCCGAAACGAACGTCCTCATCCTTACTTCATACGGCGACGAGCGCGCCGTGATGGCTGCGATCCTCGCCGGCGCCAGTGGCTTCGTCCTGAAGGAGGTCCACACCGCTGACCTCATATCGGCCATGCGCACCGTCGCCGCAGGCGGAAAAATGCTCGATGCTGCTTCTTCCGCGGCCGTCATTGACCAGATTCGGCGCGGTAACGTCGTCAGTGAAGAAGACCGTCTCGCCCAGGCCCTCAGCGAGCGCGAACAGAAAATCCTCGAACTCATCGCGGACGGCCTCACCAATCGTGAAATTGGGGACCAGCTCTATCTCAGTGAGCGGACCGTGAAGCATCATGTGAGCGACATTCTCGGCAAGCTCGGGCTCAGCCGCCGTGTCGAAGCCGCGGCCTTCTCCATCCGTCGCGCCGCAACCCACCCGACCGACTAGCGCCCAGTTGACTCCAACCGAAGCAAAGCGATGACACACCTCTCAAGGCCACACCCCAGCATCGACGGGAGGTGACTAACGTATAGTGAACTGACTGGACGCGCGCAGAGTCCCCGTCCTTGACGTGGACGACCGGGATCTGGGTGCCGATAATTCAATCAAGAGGGCGATTACGATGCCAACGAAGAAGCCAGCCGGAGCAGAAAGCACGACTTTTGAGATCGATTTTACCCACGGTCGAGACTACCGGGTCGTACATGCCGATGGAGCTTGGGGAGGCTTGACTCCCTCAGGCGGAATAAACGTAGCTTTCTACGCAGAGTGGAAAAAAGAGCCCACTTCGATCATCTACGAAGCCTCCGATAACAAGCTCCGGGAGACGAAACGGAACGGGCCAGAACATGTTACTCGTGAGATCCAGGTTGAGGTTCTGATGACTCAAGCCGGCGCTCAGGCATTGTATAAATGGTTGCGAATTAGGTTGTCGCAGGCGGAATCATTGAAGGGCAGCGGCTTCGAGATTACCGAGGATCCGTCGTGATTCTAACCCCGCGGTCAACCTCCACTGACTCCGTGATCCCGTATGGCAAGAACGGGAGCTTGGCGTTCGCATCCCGGAAATATCATCTTGATGCTGGCACAGGGCCAGCGCCGGTTCTGGACTTCGCGCCGCCTCGCGATTCCGCCGACGACAGATCCGAGACGCTCCAAGCGATTCGGGATGGATCACAATTCAAACGGCTCGCAAGCAATTGGAAAAGCGCGACAGGACATCTGTCGAATGTCGGCGCGAAGGTATCAGAGTCCCATCACCAGCAAATCATCGAAATGGGCACGGCTGCGATACCGTTCATCCTTGCTGATCTGCGGGACAACGGCGGCCACTGGTACGTGGCACTCGAAGCGATCACGCACGTTGCCCCGGGAACACCGGAAGAACGGCAGAAACCCCGTACGATGAGGGAGGTATGGCTGCGTTGGGGGACTGAGTCGGGCTACTTGCTCTGAGCGGGGAGCAATCGAACTTGGTCACTATCAAGCCCGCGCATATGGCGGCGATCAGCAATCGACTGACGCCGCAGAATCACCAAAAGACGAGCGAAGAGTGCGACGACTATAACTGCGTGGCGTGGGCGCTGAGCATCGACGACGACTGGTACGATCACAGCGGACTCCCGGCTACCACGCGGCCTCAAGGGCTGGATCAGTCTGGGACCGTTGCTGGATACGTTGCATTCTTTGAGTCCAGAGGATTCAGCGTGACTAACGCTAGCGCCTTCGTTTCAACGGAAGACCGAATTGCGGTCTATGGCGATGCTTATGGGAGCTTTGCCCATGTTGCGAGACAAGTCGATGGAACAAACTGGGCAAGCAAGCTCGGCGGTTGGGAAGACATCTACCACACTTCGCTGGATTGCTTGGAGGGCGGCGACTACGGCCATGTGCGTGTTTTGATGAGCCGACCCCATTCGTGCGGGTGGGGTTAACGAAGGCGCCTTCACCCGCCTCCTTTACCGGCAGATGACGGGCCGAAGCCCGTATACTGATCCGCAGGAGGTTATCCAACTCTCGACCATGAATTTCGTTAAAACCACTGTGCTGCTGGCTTCGCTCACGGGCCTGCTGGTCGCCATCGGTGGGCTTATTGGCGGGCCCAGCGGCCTCGTTATCTTCCTTATCTTCGCAGCCGTCATGAATTTCTTTGCGTACTGGTTCAGCGATAAGTTCGCGCTCAAGATGGCGGGCGCCCATGAGATCCAGGAAGCCCAGGATCCGCACCTCTTCAACATGATTCGCGAAGTCGCCGAACTCTCGAAGATGCCCATGCCCCGGGTCTATGTCGTCACCACCGAATCGCCCAACGCCTTCGCCACCGGACGCGACCCAAAGCACGCCGTCGTCGCGGTCACCACCGGCATCCAGCGGCTGCTCACCGACCGTGAACTCCGGGGCGTCCTTGGCCACGAAATGGGCCACGTCAAGAATCGCGACATCCTCACCAGCTCAATCGTCGCCACCGTGGCGGGAGCCATCTCGATGATTGCCCAGATGCTCATGTGGTCGAGCATCTTTGGTGGCCGCCGTGACAATCAAAACCCGCTCATCACGATTGCCGTCATCCTCGTAGCGCCAATTGCGGCAACGCTGCTTCAACTCGGCATCAGCCGCCAGCGCGAATACGGCGCCGACAAGACTGGCGCCGAAGTCACCGGAGATCCCGAAGCGCTCGCCAGCGCATTGGAAAAACTCCAGCGCGGCGTCGAAATGCGCCCAATGGAAGACTCCCCGCGCCAGGAGGCCGTGTCGGCGCTCTATATCGTGAAGCCGTTCTCCATGCGCAGCGGTGGCATGAGCAAGCTCTTCAGCACACACCCACCGCTGGAAGAACGCATTCGCCGCCTCCGCAATATGTCCTGAAAGACGGCCGTCGCATAAACGAAAGGAAGGCGGCTCTGGTGGGCCGCCTTCCTTTTGTTTCCTCTGTCACCGCCCGCGATCGAAGTCGCCGGCGGCGCACCGGGACAAGCGGTTAAGGCTCGAAGTACAACTCGTGCGCCGCTTTCACACGGGCGAGCCCACGGGCCGCAACCCTGGGAGGGGGCCTGAGGGTAGAATCCCAACCACACCAACCTCAGGAGTCTCCCATGTCCCTCTCTGGACGCGTCGCCCTGGTCACTGGCGGCGGCCGTGGCATCGGCAAAGCCATCTCCCTCGCCCTTGCCGCCGATGGCGCCGCCATCGCGGTCAACTATCGCCGCGATGAAGACGCCGCCAACGAGACCGTCGCCGAAATCGAAAAGGCAGGGGGTAGGGCGAAGTCCTACGCCGCTTCGGTTGAAGACTGGGACGCGGATAAGGCCATGGTCGAACAGGTCCTTGCCGATTTCGGCCACATCGATATCCTCATCAATAATGCCGGAATCGCTTCTCGCGGGCAGTCTGTCGCCGATACCGATCCCACCGAAATGGAGCGGGTCGTCCGCACCCACGCTTTCGGCCCCCACTACCTCTCGAAGCTGATCCTCCCAAGCATGCGTCAGCAGCCCCGTGGCGACATCATCATGATCTCCAGCGTCGCCGCCCGCGGCCTCGGCCCTATGGGCGGCCCCTACAACATGGGCAAAGCCGCCATGGAAGCCCTCGCTATGACGCTCTTCAAGGAAGAGCGCCGCTACGGCGTCCGCGTCAACATCGTCGCCCCGGGCCTCACCGAAACCGACATGGGCAGCCGCCTGGCAAAAGCCACCCAGGGCATCCAGAACATGCGCGACATCGATGCCCGGTCCCCGTTCGGGCGCGTTTGCCAGCCCGAAGACATCGCCAAGGCCGTCGCCTACCTCGTCAGCGAGAACGCCTTCTATATCACCGGCCAAAAGATCGAAGTCGATGGCGGTGGCATGACAGCCCTGCCGAATTTGTAATTTCGGATTGTGGATTGTGACATGGATGAACGCGAACGTGACTTTCGGCGAAGAACGATGAGGCTTGGCCTGGCAGTCATCGCGATGACGCGTTCAATGCAGCGCGAACTGGCGAGTGATGTACTCACCCGGCAGCTTCTTCGCTCCGCGACATCAGTCGGTGCGAACTACCGTGCGGCCTGCCGCGCGCGCTCCGACGCTGAGATGATTGCTAAGCTCGCCATCGTGGAAGAGGAGGCTGACGAAACTATCTTTTGGCTCGAGATGCTCCGCGAGTCCAAGACGGTTCCAGCCGCGGTCACCGACCCGCTTGCAGCCGAGGCGAACGAACTTCTGGCGATGACCGTCGCCTCAATCCGCACAATTCGCTCGCGAACGAACAACCAGTCTTCGGCCCCGAGGCGTGCGCCTCCCATACGACGCAGCCCCAATCCACGATCCGAAATCCGAAATCCACAATCGTGAACGTTTCCCCCGAACTCCTCTCCACCTTCGCAGAGGTCGGCAAGGACCTCTACAGCCTCGGCCTCGTCTCCAGCCACGGAGGGAACCTTTCGGTACGCGTTGGCCACGAGATGTGGATTACCGGGACCGGGACCATGCTCGGCCGCTTGAGGGAGCGCCACATCGCTTTCGTGCGGCCTGACGGCTCCCACGAAGGGCCGCCGCCATCCAGCGACACCCTGCTTCACTCGACGATCTACGCACTCGGCAGCGCGGCCGCCATCGTCCACGCCCATCCCCACCACGCCATCGCCATGACTTTCGACACGGATCGGTTCGTCCCTCCCGACTTCGAAGGGCAGCACTTCCTCGAAGACGTCCCGGTCATCACCCAGGGCCCCAATCACATCGCCATGGTCGCCACGGCCCTACAATCACGGCTCGTCGTCGTCCTCCAGGGCCACGGAGCCTATGCGCGCGGCCAAACGCTCTGGGAGGCCCTCCACTGGATTACCGCCCTCGAAGAGAGCGCTCATATCGCCTGGCTCACCCGCACACCGTAGCTGCGCCGCCTCTTTCCATCGGCGGACATCCTTCCCGGAAGAACCCGGCAGTTAGCCCGGACGGTTTCCCTCGGCAGCGACAACGGCCGTGTGAGAGATTTCACACACTTTTGGTTTGTGATACCCTGCTGCGGGTTTGCCCCACCAACCCAACGGATTCTCCCCGGACTCACTCCAGATTCAGCGTCCGGGTGGCGCGCAGGAGGCAGGATAGCCGCGTGAACATTATTGTCTGTGTCAAACAAATTCCCGATCCGGAAACCCCGGCAGCTTCGTTCAAAGTGGACGAAGTGGCCAAGAAGGTCATCCCGGCCCAGGGTATCGCCCCCGTGGTGAACCCCTACGACCCCCAGGCCACCGAAGCCGCACTGCGGCTCAAAGACGCCGATGGTGGCGGTACGGTGACCGTCATCTCGCTTGGCGCCGAAACCGCCCGCGACGCCATCAAGCACGCGCTTGCGATGGGCGCCGATGAAGGCATCCTCATCACCGGGCCGGAATTCGACGGCATCGACAACTTCCAGACCGCGAAGGCCCTGGCTGCCGCCATCCAGAAGCTCGGCGGCGCTGACCTGGTGCTCATGGGCCGCGCCGCCGCCGACTGGGACATGGGTGTCGTGCCGACGGGAGTAGCGAGCATCCTTGGCGTACCGGCGGTAACCCTGGCCAAAGCGATCACCAAGTCCGGAAGTGTGCTGACGGTCGAGCGCGTACTCGATGACGGGTTCCAGACGGTGGAAGTCAACCTTCCCGCTGTCGTGTCGATTTCGAACGAGTTCGGCGAGCCGCGCTACCCACAGCTCCGCCAGATCATGCTGGCCGCCAAGAAGACGGTGCAGATCTGGGGCGCCGGCGACCTCGGCATCGGCGACCAGCTTGGCGCCGCCAACCGGGACCTCACGCTGGAGGCGCTGTATGTGCCGAAAGTTGAAAGCAACGTCGAGATCATCGAGGGCGAATCGCCCGAAGAGAAGGCTCGCAACCTGGCGCAGAAACTTCGCGCCGCGAAGCTGATCTAGGAGAGGCAAAGAATGGCTGGAATTCTCGTAATCGCAGAAGCAGTTGATGGCGTTATCGCCAGTATTTCCGGCGAACTTATTGGCGCCGCGAAAAAGCTCTCCGGCGAAGGTGCCGGTAGCGTCACCGCGCTCGTCGCCGGCGATGCCGGACTCGCCCAAGGACTCATCGCGGCTGGCGCTGATAACGCAATCGCCGCGACGAACGGCGCATTGGCCACGGGGACTGTCGACGCCTACATCCCCGCCATCGAAGCGGCGATCGCCCAGACGGGCGCGGACATCATCCTCCTCGGGCAGACGAGCCTCGGCCGCGATCTCGGCCCCGCGCTGGCCTTCAAGTTCGGCACAGCCGTGGCGATGGACTGCGTAGATGTCACCATCGACGGCGGAAAACTCCGGGCGACGCGTTCGGCATACGGCGGCAACGCCCGCGCCGAAGTCGGCTTCAGGAACTCCCCGGCCGTGGCAACCATCAAAGCGAAATCGTTTGACGCACCCGCGGGAGCGGCCGGGAGCGGATCCGTTTCGACCATCGACGCGGCGGGCGATTCGCGCGTGAAGGTCATCGGCACAAGCAAGGCCGACACTACCGGCATCCGCATCGAGGAAGCCGAGGTGGTTGTTTCCGGTGGCCGCGGTCTCGGCGACGAGAGCGCGTTCCGCATGCTCGAAGAGCTTTCCGGCGTGCTCAAGGGTGCAACCGGCGCCAGCCGCGCCGCCTGCGACCTCGGCTGGTACCCGCCTTCGCAGCAAGTCGGCCTGACCGGCAAGACCGTCTCGCCGAACCTCTACATCGCCGTCGCCATTTCGGGTGCGAGCCAGCATATGGCGGGCATGTCCGGTTCAAAGAACATCGTCGCCATCAACAAGGACGGCGACGCCAACATGGTGAAGGTCAGCAAATTCGCCATCGTGGACGACTACAAGAAGGTTGTCCCGGCGTTGATCGAAGAGATCAAGAAGCTGGCGTAGCCGTCGTTGGCCGTTGGCCATTAGTCGTTAGCGAGAGGGCCGGGCATGAATGCCCGGCCCTCTTTGCATGCGCGAGTCGGATGCGCGCTCGGCAGGTTGCACTCGGGTGGCCGCGCCACGATGGTCCGGGGCATGCGCCGAGCGCTTCTTGGGTGGTGGGCTGTTTTCGTTCGCCTGAGCGAGCGAGCGCTTCCGGCACTCGCCTCTGATCGCCCGGAACTGGCGCACCCTGACGCGCACGTTAGAATACGTCGCCGAGGGGGTTCTTCATGGCATCTGGTCCACTGGCAGGCGTAAAGGTCATGGAATTCACGCAGATCATCGCGGGGCCGTTCTGCGGTATGCACCTCGCCGATATGGGGGCCGACGTCACGAAGTTCGAGCCGCTGGCCGGCGAGCCGTGGCGGCTTTCGCTAGAACTCGTACCGAAGGAATCGCGCACGTTCGCCAGCCTGAACCGGGGCAAGCGCGGCGTCGCCATGGATATGACCCGTCCCGAAGCACAGGCCGTCATCCACGAACTCGTGAAAGACACCGACGTGGTGGTGATCAACTACCGCCCGGGCGTCGCCGAACAACTCGGCATCGACTACCCGACTCTGGCGAAGATCAACCCGAGGCTCATCTACTGCGAGAACACCGCGTTCGGCCGCCAGGGCCCCCTTGCGAAGCGCGGCGGCTACGACATCGTGGTGCAGGCACTCACCGGGCTGATGGCCGGCGAGGCGAAGCTCGAAGGCGACGTCCCTACCTACGTGTACCCGGCGATCGCGGACTACTCCACCGGGATCCAGATGTCGAACTCGATCTGCGCGGCCCTCTATCACCGCGAGAAGACGGGGCAAGGCCAGCGCATCGACTGCACCTTGATGGGCACGGCGATGGCGATGCAGACGAGCCAATTCACCTGGATCGACGCGTTCGACGAAGCGGTCATCCCTCCGATGCTCGAAGGGCTCACCCAGGCGCGCGCCGAAATGAAGTCGTTCACCGAGCAGGTGGAGGTCCACAAGAAGTTCCGGCCAGCAGCGCCGGGCAACATCTACTATCGGGTTTACCAGACGAGCGACGGGTTCATCGCGGTCGGCGCGCTCAGCATGGCGCTGCGCCACAAAGTGATGGCGGCAACCGGCATTAACGATCCGCGCCTGAAGCCCGACGGCACGTTCGAAATGAATCCCGAGGGCTGGGCCGAACGCGGCCCGCAACTGGTGAAGGAAGCAGAGGCGCTTTTCAAGACGAAGACCACCGAAGAGTGGGCCTCACTCCTGGAAAAGCACGGTGTCCCGTCCGGGCCGCTCTTCTTCATCGAAGAGTTGTTCAACCATCCGCAGACCATGGCAAACGGGCTGCAGGTGGAAATGGACCATCCGCTGCTCGGCCCCATGAAGCTGGTCGGACCGCCGTTCCAGATGTCGGCATCGCCGCTGGAAGCGCAGTTCCCGAGCCCGATGCTTGGAGAGCACACCGACGAAGTGCTGGCCGAGGCGGGACTGAGTGGCGATCAGATTGAGGCACTGAGGGCTTCGGGCGTGGTCCTCTAGGAGCCCGCCGGTCAGTCCGCTTCGGTCACTGGCGCGGGGCATGATCGCACCACCTCAATCTGCCGCGCTGGACTGCGTATCATCGCGGTATGACATGGGAACCTGAAATCCTCGAAATCCAACGGCGCACCGCCCTGGCAATGCAAATGGGTGGCGCGGAGAACATCGAACGGCAACACGCTGGCGGCAAGCTCACCGTCCGCGAACGGATCGACCTGCTCGCGGACCCCGGTTCGTTCGCGGAGACCGGCGTGCTGGCCGGGAAGGCCGCCTACGACGACGACGGCAATCTGACCGGCTTCCAGGCGGCGAACTTCGTCGCCGGGTTCGCGCGGATCGACGGACGGCGGGTTGTCATTGGCGGCGACGATTTCACCGTCCGTGGCGGGGCGGCGGACGCGTCTATCGGCGGCAAACAGGTTTATGCCGAGAAGATGGCGCGCGAACTGCGGATGCCGATCGTAAGGCTGGTGGATGGCACGGGCGGGGGCGGTTCGGTGCGCACGCAGGGGAACCAGGGGCACACCTACATCCCGGCCAATCCCGGATGGGACACGGTCGTCGATATGCTGAGCGAAGTGCCGGTTGTCGCCTGCGCGATGGGCAGCGTGGCCGGGCTGGGCGCGGCGCGGGTCGTGACTTCGCACTGGGCGATCATGGTGAAGGACAGCTCACAGGTGTTCGTCGCCGGGCCGCCAGTGGTGTCCGCCGGGATGGGCGAGCAAGTGAAGAAGGAAGACCTCGGCGGCTGGGAAATCCACTATCGCAACGGGGTGGTCGATAACCTTGCGGAGACCGAGGAAGACGCCTTCCGCCAGGTGCGCCAATTCCTTTCCTACCTGCCCAACAACGCTTGGGAGCAACCCGCCCGGGCCGAAGCCACCGACGATCCAGCCCGCCGCGAGGAGTCGCTTATCTCGATCGTGCCGCGCAACCAGCGCCGGCCGTACAAGATTCGCCACGTCCTCGAGGCGGTCCTCGATCGGGCGTCGTTTTTCGAAATCGGCGCGGGCTGGGGCCAATCGTTGGTCGCGGGCTTCGGAAGGCTGGACGGATTCCCGGTTGGCGTGGTCTCGAACGACCCCTATTTTTACGGCGGCGGGCTGACGGCAGACGGGAGCGAGAAACTGGCCCGCTTCGTCGACCTTTGCGACACGTTTCACCTGCCCTGCGTGAACTTCCTTGATCAGCCGGGCTTCGTCATCGGCACCTGGGGCGAGAAGGCGGCGACCATTCGCAAGGGTGCGAGCGCGATGGCGGCGGTGTTCCAGGCGAGTGTGCCATGGGTGACGATCGTGGTGCGCCGCGCCTATGGCGTTGCCGGAGCAGCCCACGCGAATACCTCGCGGTTGAACCTGCGCTACGCCTGGCCGAGCGCCGATTGGGGCAGCCTGCCGCTGGAGGGCGGCATCGAAGCGGCTTACAAGCGCGACCTCGCGAACTCTCCCGACCCGGACGCGTTGCGGGCGGAGTTGATGAAGAAGCTCGGAGCGGTGCGTTCTCCGCTGCGGACGGCGCACGCCTTCGGGATCGAGCACATGATCGACCCGCGAGACACACGCGCCATCCTGTGCGAGTGGGTACACCAGGCCTACGCGGTAGAGGCGCACCAGCTCGGCAAACGTGCGCGGGGGTTCCGGCCCTGATAGGCGCGCCGGACTCGCTACCGCGTCAGCGGTTTGGCCATGTCCACGATGATCTCGTCGCCTCGGGGATGCTGGTAGCGGTCGGTGACGACGTAGCCGAGCCGCTCGTACAACGCGATGTTCTTCGGGAGCATCGTCCGAAC
>JANPDX010000646.1:0-3341 GCA_031431695.1 Dehalococcoidia bacterium | reverse complement strand
CGCGAATACAATTACGCCGTGCTGGACTTCACGATGCAGATTTTTGTGCCGGGCAAGCCCCATTGCGGGTCTTGCCCTCTTCAGTCCGACTGTCATTTCGGAAACCTTTCGCTACGATTGGCGTCACTTTGACACAGTTCGCTACAGCAGTCAACACCCCAAAAGACTTGATTTCCGTGGATGCGGCCGTCGCGGAGTACGGCATCTCGCGGAGCACCATTTTCCGGCTTTTCAAGGAAGGTCTTGGGCGCTATCGGCGACCTGGTGACCGCAAAACGTACGTCTCGCGGCGACAGTTGGAAGACATGACGTCATTCCGGAAGGTCGATTAGCGGAAGCCCTGGACATATGCCACTTCTGTGCTAGCCTGGCGGCAGAGGTTCGAGAATGTTGAGTGACCTTTGGAACGTTCGTGTTGGTGATGTCTTGGAACTCGGAGAAAGCATTCTTGGAGTGGTGCTGGCCGCCACTGAAGACGGTGAATGGATTCCGGTCCGGTATGTTTCTTCGCGGCGACGGCTAGAACTCGTCGGCCAAACCGATCTCGCCCACGTGGACGAGGTTCAGGCTGTGTTTTCGTTCGCTCACAACTAGCGGCCATCCAGCCCGGCAAGCGCAACAAGAAGTACCGCCTCGCCCGCTAACCCCGTCGGCTGGAGTCGCGGGGCTCTGCCCCCGCTGGGGCCGGCAGGCCCGGTGCCATGCCGGACGATCAGGTGCGAAGGCCGGGCTTTGTTGCGTCTGCTGACGGCGACACCCGGTGGGCGGCATGCCGCCAGCGCCCACCGCCGGGCGCGACCAGGATTCACTCCCTTCCCTGCCGCTCAGGCGACGAAGCGGAGGATTTCGACTTCGGCGCCGCGCGCGACAGCCTCTTCCGCCACCGCGAGTACCCGTTCGCTTACGTTTTCAGCAATTACGGGCTCGCCACAATCCCCGCACACCTCGGCCGGGACCTCTTTCATGATTACCGTCGTCGGGCCCCGGAAAAGCACGAGCGTTGTCTTACCGGGATGCGTTCGGCCCCCTCGGCATAGCATGCACCGCACTTCAGCGCCTCCTCTTCCAGTCGTCGAGCCAGACCAAAACGTCCGGCCAATAGACGGCGATGATTGTACAGCGTTCGCTGCCGGAATCGCTCGCCACCACGATGTGAAAGCGCTTCGTCGCGGACGTAGCCAAGGAGTAGCTGGCTCGGGAACGGCTCGTCGTCCGGATAGTCTTCGACCAGTTCTCCATGACGGAGTACCTCTCGAATGTCCGCAGTCGAAACGCCCCGTTCGAACATCCGGACAAGCGCATGTCGCGAGTAGACAATCTCTCCGCACTCCACGGCCCTAATCTACGCTCCCGAAGCAAGGCGGGAAAACGTAATCTGGGGTCCTCCCGGTGGACCCGGACTCGGGCCGTAGCCTACCGCCTATCCGCGCCAACCACCCCTTCCACCTCCCCACCAAAACCGCCAACGCTATCCCAAATGCCCGCCCACACCGCCTCAACCCACGCGAAACCGATGGTCACGATGCCGGCCGCTTCCCGTCCGGAAATGACGCGCCCGGGCGAGGATTCGATACGAATCGCACCTGTTCCAACCTGTTAACAGGTGAAAATAAAAATGCGCCCCGATCGACCGCCGCGACGAGCCCCGCAGCGCTCATCGTCGTCCCCATTCCCGAATCTGTCCGGCCCACCATCCGAACCTGGCGGCCCAAAAGCGCGAACGACGGGCGGAAGGCCGAAAAAGGGCTACTTCCCAGTTGGCCCAACAAGCCGAAACAAGTCTCGAACAGGTACCACTCGGGCTCCACAGTCACCGTCGCCGCGCCATTGCCGGTTCAGGTCTCCCTCGCCCGCGAGGCACGAGTCGCGAGAGGGGTCGGGGGTGAGGGCGAACGTTGCCCCACGTTCCGAATCTAACGTGGAACGTGAAGCCATCGCGCTCACAACGCGCTCCGAACGCGCTCGAATGCGCACAAATCGCGAAAAAAAGCTCTCCACGTTCGATGAGGCCCACCTGCGAGCCCAGAGCGACAGCGACGGGACGCCGAGGCCCACCGAACCCGCCGCAAATGGCCACCAACCCGCGCGAACTTCGAATCCCCTTCGCCCGTGTCGGGAGAAGGGGCAGGGGATGAGGGGAAATTGTCGCCCACGCCGAGATCCGCTCCCTGCCGGCCTCGGTTCATTCCACCGTCAACCGTCAATCATCAATCGACAACCCCCCGGTCGCGACTCCCCGCGGAAATCCCGTACCCTTCCCCCCATGACCACCCCCCAGCAAATCGAAATCCCACCACCCTCTATCGACGACGTCCTCTACGAAAAGCGCGAGACCTTCGCCGTCATCACCCTCAACCGTCCCGTCGTCCTCAACGCCATCAACTGGTCCATCCAGCGCCGCCTCTGGTGGGCCCTCGGCGAAGCCGCCAAAGACCCGGAGGTCAAGGCCGTCATCCTCACCGGCGCCGGGCGCGCCTTCTCCGCCGGCGGCGATATCCAGTCCACCCCGCCACCGGACTCCGACCCGACGCCCACCGGCATGCAGATAAACCTCGCCATCTGGCAGATGCGGAAGCCTGTCATCGCCGCCGTCCGGGGCTACGCCGTCGGGCAGGGCCACGAACTCGCCGGCATGTGCGACCTCACCATCGCCGCCGATGACGCCGTCTTCGGCGAACTCCAGATTCGCCACGGCTTCGGCCCGCCCATCCTGGTCAGCCCGTTCCTCGTCGGCCTCAAGCAAGCGAAAGAACTGCTCATGCTCGGCGAACGGGTCTCGGCCACGGACGCCCTTCGCCTCGGACTCGTGAACCGGGTCGTCCCGGCCGACCAACTGATGGCCGCCGCCGAGGACATGGCCCGCAAGCTCGCCGCCCTCCCGCAGAAGACGGTGGTCTCGAACAAGATGCTCGTAAATCGCGCCTACGAACTCGCCGGCTTCCGCGAAGCCCTCGACTACCGCGCCGACCCCGCCCTTGCCGAAGCCCTCGGCACAACTGCCGAAGCCCCCGACCCGCACCTCAAAGTCCTCCGCGAACAGGGCTGGGAAGCCTTCCGCACCTCCCGCGACGCCCTCTATAAGGACAGTGCCGAGTCGTGAAGCGCGAGTTCGGAACCAGATTCGGTTGACCCGCAGTACTGCGGGTCAACCACTCTCCCTCTCCCCAGCTTGGGAGAGGGCCGGGGTGAGGGTTCATCGCTCACCCCACCGACAATCGACAATCATCAATCGACAATCCAACCCTTCTTTTCTCTTTCATCTTTTCTCTCCCCAACGCGCTATAGTTCGCCTCACACGAAACACCCCGGAGCCGCACCATGCGTTACACCTACGAACCCGA
>JANPDX010000645.1:0-5381 GCA_031431695.1 Dehalococcoidia bacterium | reverse complement strand
GAAAGGTTCGCCCCCGAGACGGCACGAACGGCGCCATAACGGACGTCGACTCCGGTGCAGGTAAGCGTTTCAGGTTTCGAGCGCTCCAAGCTCGCCCCTCCAGGTCAACAGCGCGATGGGAATTGCGGCGAGCGCGATGAGCACAAGCGCAGGAAGCGCAGCTCCAGCGTACATCGCATCGTTCGTCCTGCTCCAGATGAGCCCGGGCAGAGATTCATATCCGGGCGGGCTGAGGAGGAGCGTTGCCGGCAGTTCCTTCATTACGGTCAGGACGACGAGGGCGAAAGCGGCGGCCATGCCGGGGCGAGCGAGCGGCAGCGTGATAGTGGCCAGTGCCCAGATGGGCGGACGGCCGAGCGAGGCGGCCGCCTCCTCAAGCCGGGCCGGTTGGCGCAGCAGCGATGCACGGAGCGCCGAAAGTGCGTTCGGGAGAAACAGCACCACGTACGCGAGCAGCAACATCCAGGTCGTCTGATACAGGCTCGTGGCGTAGCGGATGCCAAAGAACACCAGCGCCAGCGCGACCACAAGCCCGGGCAGCGCGTGCGTGAGATAGGCGGCCTGTTCAACCACCTTCGCACCGAAGCCGCCGTAACGCGCCGCGAGGACCGCAACTGGCAACGCCAGGGCAACTGTCACCGCGCCGGCTGCGACCGCCAGGGTGAGTGAGTGGCGGGCTGCTTCGCCAATCGATGGAAACTCGGCACCGGCCGAGATCCCGTTCAGCAGCCAATACACCAGCACTCCTACGGGTAAGGCGAGCGAAACCGCTGCGACCGACCCGAGGAAGACGGTCGCCGGCACCGCCCAGCGCCCGAGATCGGCGGGGCTGGCCACGGTACGCCTCCGGGCGCGGCCACGGCCGGCGCGCAGGCGTACAAGAAGTTCGAGGGCCAGCACTACCATCGAAAGCATCGCAAGGATGGAACTCAGGACGGCGGCGCCAGTGCGATCGAAGGACGACTGGTATTCGATGAAGATGTCTCGCGTAAACGTGGAATACCGAAGCAGAGAGACTGCGCCAAAGTCGCTCAGGGTGTAAAGCACGACGAGCAGGAGGCCCGCCGCTATGGCCGGAACGAGTGCCGGCATGGTGATTCGCATGAACGTGGCGAATGGCCGAACGCCGAGAGACCGTGACGCTTCTTCTTCGCCCCGGTCGGCTACTTGCAGTGCCACTCGCAGAACGAGGTAGAGGTAAGGATAGCTGGCGACCGTCAGCGTGAATGCCGCGCCCCGGAAGCCGTAGATCTCGGGCATTCGATCGATGCCGAAAGGCTCCAGCCATCCCTGGAGAAATCCCCTCGGTCCGAGATAAGCGACCATCGCCATCGCCGTGATGTAGGAGGGCACGGCCAGCGGAATGGCAAGGACCACGGACCACACGCGCCGGAATGGCAGGTTCGAACGAGTAGTAAGCCACGCGGCTGGCAACGCTATCACCAGTGACCCAACCGAGACGACCACTGCCAGCAAGACGCTGCGCTGGAGGAGCGCCATGGCCGAGCCCTCGAGCGCTCGCCGCCACGGTTCCCATCCCCGTTCGGTGGAACGGATGGCCAGGTAGTAGGCGGGGATGAATGTGAGGCTCACAGCAAGCAGCGCGGGCAGCCAGAGTACTGCCGGCGCGGAAGTTCGTGTCCGGAATCGCCACGTTTTCAGGTTGTTACTTGAGCACACTGGTGCCGCGCAGCAACGCGAGGGTGCCCGCGAGATCGGCGAGATCGCCCAGCCCAAGAGCGGGCGGCTTGAGTTCGCTCAATGCCTTGATGCGGGTATCGGTGGGCACGCCCGAAATAAGCGGATATTCATACGTCTGGGTGGCGAAGTACTCCTGTGCGCTCTTGCTCAAGAGGTAGGCGACGAAGGTGTTTGCAGCCGGCTTGTTCGCAGCCGACTTCAAGACGGCCGCCCCGGCCACATTCACCAGGGATCCCGCGTCGCCGGCCGTGGTGTAGTGGTTCCGCGCCTTGAAGCTCTCGCCCTGGTCCTTGACGAATCCCCATAGGTAATAGTGGTTCACGAGGCCAACGGAGATCTCACCGGCGGCGACAGCACTGACGATGGCATTGTTGTTGGCGTAGCTCTTCGCATCATTTCTGGTCATCGATTCGAGCCAGGTCTTCGCCGCAGCCTCACCAGCAATTTTGCGCAACGCCGTAATGAACGTCTGGAACGACGCGTTGGACGGCGCCCAACCGACCTTCCCCTTCCACTTCGGGTCTGTCAGCTGCTGGACGGAGGAAGGGAGGTCCGCGGCAGGAACGAGGTCAGGGTTGTAGACGATGACGCGCGAACGGCCGCTGACACCGACCCAGGTGAGTTCCGGATCGCGGTACTGCGCGGGTACGAGGTTCGTGATATCCGTCGGAAGTGTGGTGAGGAGTCCCGCAGCCTTTACGGCTCCCAGGGCCCCGCCATCCTGGGCGAAGTACACATCGGCGGGCGACTTGCCGCCTTCTTCGACGAGTAGTGCCGCGAGTGCCGCGGTATCGCCGTACTTGACGCTCACGGTGATGCCGGTGTCCTTCGTGAATTGCTCCATGAGCGGCTTTACCAGCGCTTCGCTGCGCCCGGAATAGACGGTGATCGAACCGGAGCGAGCGGCAGTGTTGGTCGCCGCAGCCGGCGTCCCGCCGGTATCTGTGTTGTCGTCGTCACCCCCACAGGCGGCGGCTACAAGTCCGAACAGCGCGGCAACAGTTGCAGCGAAAATGGCAAGAAGAGCAGGGTGTGCTCGCAAAGCGTGTTTATCCATACCGTGAATATTAGGAGTGCCTAATGTTCTCTGCAAGTCATAGCACCGAGCCGGCCAGAAAGGCCGGGGGGCGCTTGGCGCCGTGCTCAGCGACGGCGGCGCGGGTAGGATCGAGCCTCATGTCTTCTCCCGAACCGAACAACGCCACGCTCCGGTCACTCGGGCTCTCCGTCTATGTCCCGACCTTCCTGTTCGCCGTCGGCCAGGGGGCGGTCATCCCTATCGTGGCGCTGGCGGCGCGCGATGAAGGCGCATCGCTGGCGTTTGCGGGCTTCGTCGTGGCGTTGCGCGGCATCGGCATCCTCGTCTTCGATGTGCCCGCCGGTTGGCTGGTTGGCAAGTTCGGCGAGCAGCGGGCGATGGTCCTCGGCACCGTGCTGGTCATTGTCGCGCTGGTGGGTTCGGCGTTTAGCCCCGGTCTGTACGCCCTCGCCGGATTCACGTTCCTCATGGGGTGCGGCTGGTCGGTCTGGATGCTTGCCCGCCTCAGCTACGTGACGGATGTCATGCCTGCGAACTTGCGCGGCCGGGCGCTCTCCACGCTCGGCGGGGTCAACCGCATGGGCAACTTCGTTGGCCCGTTCCTGGGCGCGGCGGTAGCAGTGTCCGCCGGGCTCAATGGCGCGTACTACGTCCACCTCGCTACGGCGCTGATGGCTTGCGGACTGCTTGTTGTGCTCATCCGGGGCGAAGGCGCCGCGCCGGTGCTCCAGCAAGAGCGCGTGAACTTCACGGCCATCGTGCGCGAACACTCCCGCACGTTTCTCACGGCCGGAGCCGGCGTCATGATCATCGGGGCGTTGCGGGCGACGCGGCAGGGCGTCCTCCCCCTCTGGGGCGACCACATCGGCCTGAGCAGCAGCACGATCAGCCTCATCTTCGGCATTTCCATGGGCATGGAAATGCTCCTCTTCTACCCGGCGGGCAGCGTGATGGACCGCTGGGGAAGGAAGGCGGTCGCCCTGCCCTGCATCGGCATCATGGCGACCGGCATGCTTCTCCTCCCGCTTTCAACCGGCTTCGTCTCGATGGTCCTCGTTGGCCTGGTCATCGGCCTTGGCAACGGGCTCGGCAGCGGCATCGTGATGACCCTCGGCGCGGACTTTTCGCCGGCGATCGGGCGGGCGCAGTTCCTCGGCGCGTGGCGAGTGTGTGGCGACCTGGGCACCGCCGGCGGGCCGCTGCTTGTCGCGGGGTTGACTGGCCTGGCCACGCTCGGGGCGGCATCTGTCGCGATGGGGGCGCTCGGCCTCGGCGGCGCGGCCCTCATGCTCTTCCTGATGCCGGAGACGCTGCACCGGGGAAACCCGGAACCTCCGCCGCCAGAGATCGAGCCCGCCAGTCTCTGAAGCGCCCGGCCTACGGCTCGAGCAACTCTCTGAGCCGGGCGGCAACCACCGGGGCATGTCCGAGTGGCAGCCGGAGCAATTCCGCCGAGAGCAGCCGGTAGATCTCGGCCAACCCAGGGTCCGCGCGGAGCGCCATAAGATGGCGCTCAACCGTGGCGGCATCGCCTCTCGCAATCGGCCCCGTGAGCGCTGCCGCCAGGTCAAGCGTCGAAATGTTGTGCGCTGCCGCCAGCACCAACGGCGAAAGCGCTTCGCGTCCCGTCTCTTGCGGAAGCCCGGCGAGAGCCCAGAGTCGAGTCGCGGCACTGGCCAGCGCCACCACCAGGTTGCTCGCCACCACCGCCGCCGCGTGATACATCGCCCGATCGACACCTTCGAGCCGGAACGGGGAGCCGCCTAACGCGATGGCCATCTGTTCGAGCAACGAACCCAGCGGTTCGGCGGCCTCGACTCCAGCGGAAATTCCCTCGAAGCGGCCGGGTTCAGGTTCGCCCGCCGGGAACGTCTGGAGCGGGTGAAAACAACCTGTGGACGCTCCGGCGGCGGCTGCGGCGCTGAGCACATCGAGGCCCAGTGCACCGCTGCAATGCACCACACGGTGTCGCGGCTCCCACGGGATCGATTCGCAGACCGCTGCGATGGCGCCATCCGGCACCGTCAGAAACACGAGATCGCAGGATCTGGCGACGCCGGCTATTTGGCGTGTGCTCTTCGCCACATCAACCCGATAGCCCGCGTTTGCAAGCGCCGCGGCCAGCGTCGTCCCCAAGCGGCCCGCGCCAATGATGCCCACCGAGATGTCGTCTCTGCCATTCACGGTGGAAGGAACGCACGGCGGGCGCGATCACGTCAAACGCCACCCGCGGACCCGCTCACATCAATCCCCTGCTCGCCTCGATAACCATCAACGGGCTCCGCGCGCGCAACTGACGCACGCCATCGAACCGAAGTCCGGCTCGCTCGATCAGGCTCCGATACTCGCCCAACGTCCGCTCCCGCCCGCCGGTCATCACCAGCATCCCGAGGTCCGCGTAAGCAGCTGAGGGCGAATCGCGAGGGTTGTCTGGCAGCACCTGCTCGACAATCGCGAGGCGCGTCCCGGGGGCCATGGAAGCCTGACAGTTCCGCAACAGGCGAAGGCAGAGGTCATCGTCCCAATCGTGGAGTACTAGCGAGAGCACGTAGAGGTTCGCGCCGGGCGGTACCGACTCGAAGAAGTCGCCAACGGCGCATTCGGTTCGGTGGGCAAGCTTCGGACGAGCGAATCGCGGGCG
>JANPDX010000644.1:0-3387 GCA_031431695.1 Dehalococcoidia bacterium | reverse complement strand
GTGAAGTAGTGGCGGACGACGCGCAGGCTCGCGAACGCAGCCTCGTGCTCCACGAACGAGTCCCATGCGCCATCGCCATCGATGTGCAGAACCAGGGGCAGGTCCAGCCGATGCGCGATCCGGCACTGAGCGAGGAACGTCTCTGACTGCAAAGACACGGCCGGCCCATCCGCATCGAAGCCGCACTCGCCAATCCCAACGATTCCCGGATGGCTTGCCATCAGCGTCAGTTGTTGTTCGAAGCTCTCGCGGGCATCCTTCGGGTGGACCCCGACGACGCCTCCGGCGACGGCTTCGTGGCTCTTGAGCAGGGCGATGACCCCGACGGACGAGTGGAGGTTCGTCGCAACCGCGATGAGGACGACCCCTGAAGCGGAAGCCCGTTGGAGGAGCACGCCACGTTCGGGCTCGGCATAGCGGTCGAGATGGACATGCGTGTCGTACCACGGGGTCACGCGCTCATGGTGCCACGTCTGCGTAGAATCACGCGCCATGGGCACATTCACTCTCCGAGGCGGCAAAGTGTGGGACGGCGGTGGCTCGGCCAGCACTGACTCAATCGTTTCTATCGACGGAAAGCACATCGCTGCGTCCGATGGCGGGGGGGAAACGGTCGATATCTCGGGGCTGACCGTCATGCCCGGCCTGATCGAAGGCCACGCCCACCTTTGCTTCGATGCCACACCCGGATGGCGGACGACGTACGACTCCGACAGCGCGGCGAAAATGCTGCTACGAATGGCGTCCAACGGTCGAAAGATGCTGAACGCTGGCATCACCACCGTACGGGACCTGGGAGCGCCGACCGCTATCAGCGTCGAGCTTCGCGAGGCCATTACGGAGGGACTGACGACCGGGCCCCGGCTGCTTGTGGCGGGGGCGCCGATCACGACGACGGGCGGGCATTGCTGGTTCATGGGCGGTGAATGCGACGGTGTGACCGGCGTCCAGAAGAACGTTCGCGAGCATGTGAAGGCCGGGACCGACTGGATAAAGGTGATGGCGACGGGCGGGAACATGACGGCCCGCACGAACACGTTCGCGGCCCAGTTCAGCATCGAGGAGCTTCGCGCGCTGATCGCCGACGCCCACCGGCTTCGGCGCAAGGTCGCGGCACATGCCCACGGGATCGAAGGCATTCGAATTGCCACGGAAGCTGGCGTTGACTGCATCGAGCACTGCTCGTTCACGACGCCCGACGGTTACGAAACGGACGAGGCGCTGATCGCACAAATCGCGGCCAAGGGCATCCTCGTCTCGCCAACGGTGTCAATCGGGTTCCGGAACTGGCCGGATGACGGGCGAAAACAGCAGCGCGGCGCGGTGCTGAAAGCGCTGCTCGATGCCGGATGCAAGGTGCTCATGAGTACGGACTGCGGCATCCCCGGCGTACCCCACGAGGCGCTGGGCGGCGGCCTGGAAGTGTTGCAGGAGGCTACCGGGTACCCAGCGGTGGAGATTCTGAAGCTGGCAACCAGCCGGTCGGCGGAATTGCTGGAAATGAACGACCGTGGCGTGATCGCGCCTGGCCGGTTGGCGGACCTGATCGTTGTGGACGGAGACCCGGCGAGGGACCTCTCAGCGTTGAGCCGCGTGAAAATGGTGGTGCTCGGCGGCGAAATCGTATTCCGGGCGCCATAGGCGTTACCGCGAGGCTCGGAGGGCATTGTCCATCGTGCATGCGAAGGGTTGTCTCGTGGGGCTTCCAGCCGCTGACCCCGGACCGCTGGGCCGATTTCGAGCGCCTGTTCGGGCGCGACGGGGCCTACGGGGGCTGCTGGTGCATGTGGTTCCGGCAGTCAGGCAAGGAGTACGAAGCGAGCCGGGGCAGCGAGAACAAACAGGCAATGTGCGGCCTTGTCGAAGCCGGTATTGTCCCGGGCGTCATCATCTACGCCGATGGAGTGCCCGCCGGGTGGGTCTCGCTTCAGCCCCGCGAAGCCTTCCCCCGGCTGGAACGTTCGCGGGCGGCGAAACGATTCGATAGGGCGGCAGTCTGGTCGGTGGTGTGCCTCTTCGTTCACCGTGATTTCCGCGGGACCGGAGCAATGCGCCGGCTGCTCACGGCGGCCGTTGAATACGCCAAGGCGAACGGCGCCACAGTACTCGAGGCCTACCCCAAGGACCTTGAAGACCTGAAGCCAACGGCGGACGCGGCATATGTCGGCCTTCTGCCAGTGTTCCTCGAAGCAGGATTCGTCGAAGTTGCGCGCCATGTGAAAGGGCGCCCGCTGGTGCGACTACAACTCGCCTGAACTGCCGAGGGTTCGCCCGAAACTACGGTCGCGCCTAGACTTCACGTTCGTGATTACGGGCATCATCCTTGCTGCTGGGATGTCGACGCGAATGGGCGAACCCAAGGCGCTGCTCGATTGGGGCGGCGAACCGCTGGTCTGCTACCAGGTGCGCCAGATGCATGAAGCCGGGTGCGATGAGGTCATCGTTGTCCTCGGGCACAAGGCCGATGACGTGTCGCGCCAAATGAAGACGACAAAGTGCCGGACGATGTTCAATTCCCGGTATCAGCACGGGCGGGCCGGGTCTCTTCGTATTGGCGCCAAAGCGGCCAACCGCGACGCGGACGCTATCCTGATCTCAGACGTGGATGCGCCACGGCCGGCTTCTTTTCTTCGGGCGCTGATCGAAGGCCACCGGGCCGATTCGGCGGTCACGCGGCCGGTGCATGACGGACATCGCGGCCATCCGGTAGTCGTTTCGGGGCGGCTTCGCGATGAGCTGATGGCCGCCACCGAGGAGACGGAAGGACTGCACGGCATACTCCGCGCTCATGCGACTGAAGTGGGCGAAGTCGATGCGGGAGAAATGCTCGACATCGGGTTCAACACGCCGGAAGAGTACCGGGCGGCGCGCCAGCGATACGGCCTGGACGCGTAGCCATGGGACTGGTGGGCGGAATTCGCCCCCACCCTCGCGCAATCATTTTCGACCTCGACCGCTGCCTGATCGATTCGCGAAAGGCGTGGGTCTATTGCATCGAAGAGTCGATTGCAGCCGCGCACGGCCGCCGGGTCGATGCTTCAAGACTTGTGGATGAGTACCACGCCCGGCCCTGGCGCGATGCACTTGGCATCCTGGCAGGGAACACCGAGGAAGCACGGCGCTGTGAGGAACTGTGCCGGCAGATGTTCGAACGCAGCGCAATGAAGAAACTGCTTGTCTACGAAGGGGTCGGAATGGCGCTCGATTCGTTGCGCAGTGAGCGGATTGAACTCGGGGCGATTTCCCGGCTGCCGCACCGGCTCGCTGTGAAGCAGGTGCAATCGACGGGGCTGGATCGGTTCCTCGCGGTGGTAGCGGCTTCTCCGGCGGATGCCGGCTGGCAGGTTTCCGCACGGATAGGCGAGTGCCTGACCTTCCTGGAGGCTC
>JANPDX010000643.1:0-3037 GCA_031431695.1 Dehalococcoidia bacterium | reverse complement strand
CGCCCGCTCTGTCCCTGCAACTTCTATCCCTCGAAGGACGAGAACGGCGACTGGCCCGAAGGCCTCTACTTGCCCCGCGAAGAAGAAGTGAAGCGTCGCGACTGGATTTGCGCGTGCGACGAGATGCAGGTCTTCAAGTATTGCCACTGCCTCCTGTTCGTAAACGAAGAAGGGCTCCCGATAACCGAGCACCTCCCCGAGGGTCACGAAGGTCGAGAAATCTACGGCGTGGTCGAAGACCCGACGCCGGACAAGGGACGCGCCCTCGGCAGGGCGCTTGCCCGGCACAAGGAAGCGGCGGAGGGCTAGCGGTCCTCCGCCGAGCGAGTTCCGAGTACGACCTGGTGGTGGTTTGTGGCGGTGGACGCTTGTCCCCTGCCCCTGGGAGAGGGGAGCTGCGTTCGGCCAGATCCCTCAGCGGTCCGCCGCCTCTCGTATTTGGCGAACGAATTCTTCCCCCATTTGGCGACCGTCCGGGAATTGGTCATCTCGGTCCCAGCGCCAGGCCGCGACCATTGCCAGGATCAAAATCCGGCACTCAGCGAGCAAACGCTGGTCCGCGCCGCGATATTCTTCCCCCACTGCCTCAGGCGCATGCGCGATATCGAACTCGACCGGGCCGCGGCAGCACGTCTGCATGTCGATAAACAGCAGTCCATTCCTGGTGCGGAGCAGGTTGCCCGGATGTGGTTCGCCGTGCATCAGCTGTTCGGGCGCGCCTCGCAGGGCGATTGCCAGAGGCAACTCCCGTAGCGTGTTCGACAGCAGTTCCCGGTCTGCAGCGACGAGTTCCGGCGAGAGCGCCGGGTTGTCGACCAGCCGCTGCGCCTCCGCCACCCGATCCGTGAAATGCGGGCCTGGCTGGTCGTCTTCTCGCATGCCGGCGTGGAGCTGTTCGAGCGCCCGGGCGTACTCTGCGGGCGCGATTTCCAGGGGCGAAAGAGGCTCGTAGTACGTCCAGAACGTGATGGCGAAGCCGCCTTCCAGGAAGACGCGTGGTTCGACTCGATCGTCCGGGCCCGCCACCGGACCACCAGCACGAGCCAGCCGGTCGGCGACATCGAGTTCGCGCTGAGCGTCCACAGGATCCGCATCCGTCGCGACCCGGACGAGGACATCGCAAGGCAGCAGGCGCACGGCGAGCCGGTTCGAGTTGTGGAGGACGATGGCGTCGTCGGCCCTGAGGCCAAGAGCGATGGCGCTCGATTTCGCTGCCGCCACCGCAGCCCGGGTCTGTTGTTCGTCCATCGTCGTAGTATCCCTTGCGGATGCGCGAGGCGCGTCTTCAGGCATCGCCAAGTCTATCTGAAACGGTTGCGGAAGCCGCCAAATCCTCCCCTCTCCCGCGACGCAGGAGTTTCTCATTCATATTGCCTGTTCCGCTGAGCAACTATCGGCCGCCATATGCGCGAGCAGGACCGGCAGGGGAACGAGCGAGGACTACGGACCTTCGATTTGGGCTCACATACCGCAAGGTTGAATCACAGCCGGTAAGCCCGCTATCCTATGTAATGTGCCCAACAACGAAATAATACCATCGGCTGAAGATGGACTCAGCCTAATCCCCGAAAGCCTAGCGGAGTACTTGGAAAGCCATGGGTTGCCCACGGAAAACGTGCTGGTTCCGTTCGAGGAACGGGCAGCTGTGCGTACAAATCTTCCCGCAATCGTAGCCCGTCTTGGGGATCGTGCGGCCGATGCTGTCTACGTCTCGAAATTCATCGTCGCTTCAGCTGTGGGCCTCTTCGATGCTGCGTTAAACTACCTTTGGAACGAAACGGTCCAGAACCTGCGAGCGAAGGTCGAACGGTTCGACCTAGAGTACTTCTACGATACCGCCGTCCCGTCTACGGAGCGGCGGAAGTTCAAAGACGCGTCAGATCTGCCAAGGCTCGAAGACTGGGTTCTCATCGTCGGAAGCCGAGACACCGGGATTATTTCGGAACTCGGTTTCAAACACCTTGACTACATCCGCGATATGCGAAATTGGGCCAGCGCTGCCCATCCGAATCAAAATGAAATCACCGGCCTCCAACTCTCCTCATGGCTCGATACTTGTATCAAGGAAGTCATTAATAAGGAGCCTGACTCACCAGTAATTGAGGTCAGGAAACTTCTTCGGAACATCCGAGAGCGAACCCTGGATGAAGAGTCTGCACAAGCAGTCAGGGCTGCAGTGAAGACTCTCCCTTCGAACCGAGCGGGCACCTTGTTGAACAGTATGTTCGGCATGTACATCGATGAGAGGCTTAGCGCTCAAGTTCGAACGAACATTAACTACGTTTCTGAATCGGTGTGGGATTGCACCACTGAGGACTATAAATACGAAGTCGGTCTGAAGTTAGAATCAATGTCGGCTAACGGAGACGTAGAGCGTGCTAAGTTGGCGCGATCATTTTTAGAGTCAGTTAATGGCCTCGGATACCTGAGCGAGGGTAGTCTTGCGCTTGAGATGCTGACAGCGGTCGAAAACCTGTACCGGGCTCATGTGAGTTTTAACAACTTCTACTTAGAGGCTGAACCGGCGAATCAGGTGAGACGTTTGATTCCTCCCAATGGGATCATTCCCCGGGCCGTGGTTCCAAGGTACGTAAAAGTGATTGCGTTGGCTGCCATTGGCAATCGATACGGCGTCTCCTGGGCAGCCGATTCGCACTACAACGAAATAGTAAAGACCTGGTCCGACGAGCACGCCACGGTCTTTCTTGGGCTAGTGACCGACTCCGAGATAAGTAGACAGCTTGAATCAGCGGCATGTGCGGATCGCTTCAAGAGCATTTGCCTCTTGTTGAGAGACCAAGTCTCAGGTTCCGCCGTTCGGTCGGCCCTGGACATCGTGTCGCGCACGGACGCCAGAAATGTCAGCAATTTGGCGAAAAACACCGCGTTCCGGGCCTTACTCGAGGCGAAGTAGTAGGGCAAAGTGGCGTTTCGGGGTCCTTTGCAGGCTGTCCGCCGTGTCATGGCGGTCGAGTTCGTCCCAAAAACAAGTGGTGGGAAGTGGAAGTGGCATGTGCCAACCGCCCCTTCCACCTCC
>JANPDX010000642.1:0-2989 GCA_031431695.1 Dehalococcoidia bacterium | reverse complement strand
GAGCTAAAGTCCGAATCGCGGCTTAAGAAGTAACGCTCCCGGCAACGTCAATCGGGCGAGTAATTCCCGCCACTGCGGAGCAGCTGCAAAGAGCGGCTGAAGCTCTGCTACCGCCTCGTCCACCTGTCCGCGCGCCGTGAGGGTGTTCACCGCGAACCAGAACGTTTGCTCATCCGACGGATACAGCTCCCTCGCCTCGCCGTACCTTGCGGAAACTTCGGCCCACGGCGTCTCGGGGCCGAGCCGGCCGAGGAGTAGCCCCGCCTTTCGAATTTGCACAAGTTCGCGCAGCCCGCTGAGCGGCGTAGGGCTGTTGTCGATGCGAAGGTCCCAGACTGCCGTAAGCGGCCCCGGTTCCCGAACAAGAATCGCGGCCGATTGGCTGCCGCGAATGTCGCCGCCGGTGGCCTGCGCGGCTTCGAGCGCCGCCAGGATGCGTTCGGCAAGGTGCCCGGTGGCCAATTCGAACGCATCAGCCATGGCTTCCGGGACGCCCTCGTTCGCCATCATGTTCGCCTGCGCTGAAAAGTTGGCGCGTACAACGTGGCTGGCGAATGGGATGCAGTCCTTTCCGGTGTGTACCGCGGCCGTCCCGGTTGCGTCGATCACTCCAACCTGGCGGCGGGCCGGCATGTCGTCGCCTGCGACCAGGGCTGCGACCGTCCTCGCGGCGCCGAGACCATGGGACAGCAGAGCCAGCCCCTGCGGGCCGAAGTTCATGTTCGCGAACGACTGCGTCGCCACCGCGCCAACACCCGGTGCGGCCCACGGTACGATGGCCCCGACGCATGGCTGATGGGTCTGTACCCCGACCCCGAACGCCCCGGTCTCCTGGTCACGCGCAACGATGGAATAGGTCATGACGGGCCCCCTCCTGTTTGCCGGAGGCTACCACTCCGCCACGACACCGACACCAGCCCCGACCCTAGCAGGGAGGCTACCCACGAATTCGCTCCGCTCAATCGAATGGCGCGGGGCCGGGTGAGGTCCTTCACCGCTTCCGCAACGACACTATTCCCAACCCGGCCATGACCGCTACCGCCCCCCCGATAGCGCCGGCCAGTCCGGCGAACAAGGTCATCGACGTGTCACCGTGGCCCGCTTGCTTCGCGACGGGAGCTAACGCCACGGCACCGGGACTCTCGACACGCTCTGTCCGCTGGCTGACCTCCTCCACCGGCGACTGCGGCGAGGTACTTTCAGGCACGACGCCGTCGCCGACCACAATCGCCCCGGTCATCCCGTTATGCACGAAGCAGTAATACGGATAGGTCCCCGGCCTGGCGAAGGTGTAGCGCGCCGTCTCGCCATTGCCAAGGTTGTTGTAGTTGCCCCACTCCAGCGTCGCTCCCGAAACCGAATGCGGCTGGGTGCTGGCGTTTTCGAAGGAAACGGTCGTACCTGGTGCGACATGAAGCACCGTCGGCAGAAAGCACGTCTCCGCCATTTGGACGTTGTCGCCGGAGCCTGCCGTGGAAGGGATCCCTCGGCAGCCGCCGCCCGCCTCGGCTGGTCGAAGGCCACCCGAATCCGCAACTACGATAAGACCAGCCGCCACGAAAACAACCGCCAGAGCTCGTCCGGGAAGTGCGTGCATTGAATTTCCTCCACTACTGAAATCCAATACCCCGCTGACGGCCCGGCGGTTCCCGCGGGCCTGCGCGAAAAGTCGGTGTTCGTTTCGACAGCTGTCGCTAACACGGTTCCCCTCGCCCACCGCAGTGGAAGAGGGGGTTGGGGGTGAGGGTCCGCTGACGGCCCGGCGGTTCCCTAACGCATTTCGGCGGCCAGTCGCAGCGCCTCACCCAATGTTGCGACGCCCTCGATCCGTCGATAAAGTCCGCCGTCAGCCCACACCAGCGCGTTGCCGGTTGTCGTTCGCTTCGTGCTCGCGATGGGTGTCCCGGCCGCGTTACTCACGGTCACCACGCGCTCCCCTCCCGAAATCCAGTACCCCGGCACGCCGTTCACCGGCTGCTCCGAGACGATTGTCCCGCCCGAAACGAACACCATCTTGCCAATGGACGCGCTCTCGAGCGGGAACTCCCAGACCTGGACCTGACCATAGTCGGCCACGAAGACCGCTCGGTTCTGGGAAATCACGTAGTAGCCGGCAGGTTCCCCGAGGGAGGCTGGCAAACGTGGTTCGAAACCTGCCAATCGGACGGCTCCTTCCCTGCTCACGTTCTCACCCAGCTGTTCGATTGGCACCTCGCTGGGGAGCGGCGTGGCGAGCGCTCCGGCAACGGGGGTCGGGCCGACTTCGATGCGCTCACCTTCGACCGCCAGCCCCAGGAACCCGGCGACGGCGTCACGCGCTTCCCGCGAAACGGCGAAAGTCAGCGCACAGGCAATAAGTATTGCGGCCACGCCCACCAGCGCGAGTGATCCGATACGACGCGATTCCGGTCGTCCTTCGCCAAGCCGTGAAAGCACTGCTGAGCGCAGGTCCGGCGCCGGTGGGAACACCGTCACACGAGCCAGGTCCTCAAGCATCACGTTCTCCCACTGTTCGTCAGGCACCGTTACCTCCTTTCGCCGTGGGCCGGAGCCACGGATATCGTGCTTCGATCACGCCCCGCAGCCGTCCGCTCGCGCGGTTGAGCCGCGATTTCACGGTCCCCGGCGCCTTCCCGATGACCTGGGCGATCTCCTTTTCCGGCAGGTCGAGAAAGTAGCGCAGGTAAAGCACCACCCGGTCGTCCTCTGGCAACTCGCGAATGGCAGCCCAGAGCTGCTGTTGGTGCTCGGTCGCGAGCACCGTGGCATCTACCGCGGGCTCCTGCGCTGTCCGCTGCTGCAAGCCGAAACGCTCGAAAAGACCCTGCCGTCTCGACCGGCTGCGCACCTGGTTGAGCGCGAGGTTCGTCACAATCCGTAGCAACCACGGCCTGAACGGCTCGCCCACGCGGAAGGACCGGAGCGAGCGGTGTGCCCGGACGAAGCCGTCCTGGGCCGCTTCTTCGGCCGCCCCGGCATCGCGCGTGAT
>JANPDX010000641.1:0-5235 GCA_031431695.1 Dehalococcoidia bacterium | reverse complement strand
TCCGGCCACGGAAGCAAAATCGCGATCAGCCGTTCCTGTACACTTTCCGCATGGCTTTCACAGTGAACGACCTGCAGGATCTGATCGCACTGCTCGCGACCAAGCCCGAGTGGCGTACCCAGTTGCGTCCGATGATCCTCGGCGACGCGTTCGACCGGCTGCCACAAATCGTCCAGGAACTCGCTGAGGCCCAACGCCGAACCGAAGCGCGAGTTGGGGAACTGGCCGATGCTCAACGCCGCACTGAAGTGGGGCTCGCCAGCCTTGGTCAAAAGGTAGACGAACTCGTCGCCACCGTGAAAGCTCTGAGCGATCAGTTCACCCAGGACACTGGCGCCCTATACGAGGTGAGGTTCGAGCGCAAAGCACCATCTCTTTTCGGAGAATGGCTACGGAAGCCGCGAGTTATCACACTGAACGACCTCGATCGCTTCGACGAGGCCGAAACATCGGGCGAGCTAACAAAGTTAGAGGCGGGCCAACTCCGGGCACTCGACATCATCATCACCGGGTTCGACAAACGTGAGCCCGGGTTCCCGGAAACACTGCTGGCCGTCGAAGTCTCGCGGACGATTGACGAATCAGACCTTGACCGAGCCGCGGGACGAGCGGATTTGCTTAGGAAAATCGGATACCGCGCCCTGCCGGCCGTGGGCGGCAAGTTTGCAACCGAAAAGCTGATGGCGCTTGCAGCCCAGCGGAACGTCCTCCTTCGGATAATCGATCAGGCAGTCTGAGCGAGACTCGCCGGAGATTTGATGCCCACAACCGTCACCGCCGGCGAATTCACCCGCATCTACGACCCCTCCGTCGGCGAATCCGAGACGTGGTACATCAACGACCACACGTTCGTACGCGATCACACCGGAACGTGGCACCTGTTCGGCATCACCCACCCTGAGCCCGCCGCCCCGCACGACGAACAGCACCTCGCGCATGCGACCGCCCCGAACCTCCACGGCCCATGGACAAAGCAGCCGTTCGCCCTCTCGGCCGACCCCGAATGGCGCGAAACCCAACTCTGGGCGCCGCACGTCATCTTCCACGATGGCCTTTACTGGATGTTCGTCTGCGCCGGCGGGCCCAGCCACCTCGAATACCGCATCCACCTCGCTAATTCGCCCGATTGCATCACCTGGACGCGGCACCCGTCGAATCCGCTGCTCATCGATGGCTACGAAGCGCGCGACCCGATGGTCATCCGGATCGCCGGCCGCTGGGTGATGTACTACACCGCCACGACCACACCGGAAGGCGGCAACTTCGTCGTGGTCGCCACCGAATCCGATGACCTGGTCCACTGGAACGGCCGCCGCATCGTCTACACCGACGAATACACTGGCACGTATGGCGGCCCCTGCGAATCACCGTTCGTGGTCGAACGCGAGGGCCGGTACTACCTCTTCATCGGCCCCGACTGGCACGGCCTGATGACGTCCAAAGAACAGACCGGCCACTACGACCGCCGCTCCTACCTCGGTACCCGCGTCCTCGAAAGCACCGACCCGTTCCACTTCGACCTTTCCGGCCAGGTCGGCTTCCTTAATTCCCACGCCAGCGAAGTCGTCACCGACGAAAACGGCGCCGAATGGCTCAGCCATTGCGGCTGGAGCCAGGGCGGCGTCTACCTGGCGCCGTTGAAGTGGGGCTAACCAGTCCGGTGACTCGCTTGCGGTGTGCAATCAAGCCGCGCGGCGTTCACCGAAAGGCGTCCGAAGCGTCGTTACCGAGCCTCGGGCGGCGGTACCGCCTCGTCACGCAGCCGTCGGATCTCGGCCAGGATGATTCCTGCCCACTCCAGAGCGGAGGCCCTTTGGCCTACTTCATCCATGTGCAGCGCATCGCCGATGGTCGAAAATGCCGTGCCTTGCTCGCGACGATTCGTGCGATGCTCAATGAACCTAACGCGATGCCGGGAGCAGACCTCTCGGACGCCTGCGTTGACGGTTTGTCGTCGTGCTTCCTCGCGGGCAATGGCTCGCCGAGACGCCCCGCTCAGGTGCTGGCCGCCGTACGGGCCTTGCACGATGAGCCCAATGCCCTCTCGCTGCGCAACTTCACGAACGCATGACCCAATGCATTTGATCACTTCGTCGCAGGTGAAATACGTCGCGCCGCCGAGGGTTCGTTGAGCAAGTTGCCGCGCGCCCCGAAAAGCTGCGTTGTGGGCCAGCCACGGGATCTCGGCCGAGCGTTGCCCGGCGTTGCCAAGCGTTTCCCCGAACCGTCCGAACCGCCGTTGCAGCTTGAGCGGCACCGACTCGAAATTGAACCAGTAGCCGATCACAGGGATGGTGACGACGTCCGGCCGTTCTTCGTCAATCCAACTCGACACGAGTCCGGGGAACCGGTCGCTTGGCCAGATGCGCTTGGTGACCACCGTGACTGGCTCTCCGAGTTCACGTTCGAGTTCACGTTGAATAATGATGTCACGCGGCTCACCAGCTACGAAACGTTCGACAGTGTCATTGCTGCTTCCGAATCGCAGGATTTTCACACGCAGAGTTTTACATCTCACAATGGTTGGGCACCATCGTGCGGCGGGACTGGAGTGAGGCTCGCCCCAGCCATCTCCAGACCACCGAAGAACTGGCCAACTCCACGCCTCCGCCTTCGCCCGCCGATTTCCGCTCGCCGGCTTCACTGCCTTCTTCCCCCTCCCAAACTTGCGGAACCCTCACGCACACGGTAGATATTGTGATTGCATTCACAGCCGGAACCCTCGGCGGGCCCGGACTCCACGCATTGGCAGGCTCTTTTGCACGACTACTCTCGCATGGCCCCACAGGCCACCCCCGAAACCCAGCCCTACTGGGATGGATTGAAGGAAGGAAAGCTGATGCTTCAGCGCAACAAAGCCACCGGGAAGGCCTACTTCCCACCACGCCCGTTCGACCCCTCAGACCCGTGGGCCGAAGTCGAATGGTTCCAGGCGAGCGGCAAGGGCACCTTGCTCAGCTACGTCATCAGCCACCGTGGCCCTCCCGGCTACGTGACGCCCTTCTCCATCGCCGTCGTCCAGCTGGCTGAAGGCGTGAAGATGGCCACCAACATCATCGATTGCGACCAAACACCGGAGACGCTCCAACTGGACATGGCGCTCGAACTCGCCCCGACGAAGGTAAACGACGAGATTTCGGTCCCCACCTGGCGCCCGGCGAAGGGAGCCTGATCCAGTGCCCACACCAGGAAAAGTAGCAATCATCGGCGCCGCCGAAATGGTCAGCCCCCTCGGCGTTTTCCCCGAATACTCCCAGCTTGGCCTTCACGCCGAAGCCGCCATCCGCGCGATGAAGGATGCCGGCCTGAAGCCCTCGGACATTGACGGCGTAGCCTGCGCGGGCGCGAGCCCGACTGAGACCGCCTTCTACCTCGGCATCACCCCAACCTACGTCGATGGCACGTCCGTGGGCGGCTGCTCGTTCATGCTCCACGTCCGCCACGCCGTCGCTGCAATCGAATCCGGCCTCGCAACCACTGTCCTGATTACTCATGGCGAAAGCGGCAAGAGCGGCATCGGCCGCGGCGGCTTCCCCATGGGCGGTCGCCAGGGGCTCGGCGCACAGTTCGAACAGTGGATTGGCACCGCTGGCGCCCCCTCCACTTTCACCATCCCGGTCATGCGCTACCTGAAGAAGTACAACGTCACGCAGGAACAACTGGCGATGGTGGCCGTCGTGCAGCGCGAATACGCCGCCAGGAACCCAAACGCGATGATGAAGGACCCGATTACGGTCGAGGACGTCCTCAACTCGCGGATGATCGCCTACCCGTTCCGCCTCTTTATGTGCTGTCTCGTCACCGACGGCGCGGGCGCGCTCATCCTCACCTCCGCCGACCGGGCGAAGGACTTCCCAACCAGGCCCGTGTACATCCTCGGCACCGGTGAATCCGTCGAAACCCCGATGATTTCACAAATGGAGGACTTCACTTCGTCGCGTGCCTTCCGCGTGGCTGGCCCAACGGCCTTCCGCGAAGCCGGCATCGAGCGGAGCGACGTTGACCACTTGATGATCTATGACGCCTTCGCGCACCTGCCACTCTACGGCCTCGAAGACCTCGGCTTCGTCGGCCCCGGCGAGGCTCCGGCGTTCATCTGGGACGGCAACACCCGCCCCGGCGGAAAGCTCCCGTTGAACACCAACGGCGGCGGCCTCAGCTACACCCATTCCGGCATGTACGGCATGTACGCCCTCCAGGAGAGCGTCCGCCAGATGCGCGGCACAGCCCCGGCCCAGGTCAAGGACGCGAAAATCAGTGTTGCCCACGGCGTGGGTGGCATGTTCGCCGCCAGCGGCACCGTCATCATGTCGAACGAACGGCCATAGCAAAGGCTGAGCGACACGGACTTAGGACTTAGGACTTAGGGCTTAGGATGGCCGGCATCCCTTCGAAGGAGCACTCTATGCCGGTCATCCAACGGTTCGAAGACCTCGTAGCCTGGCAAAAGGCGCGGGCACTGACCCGCGAAATCTACCTCGCGACGCGACAGAGCGAGTTCGCTCGAGATTTCGGCCTGAGCAACCAGATCCAACGTGCGACCGTATCCATCTTGGCGGACATAGCGGAAGGCTTCGAACGTGGGAGCAGGGCCGATTTTCACCAGTTCCTTTCGGTGGCGAAGGCATCCTGTGCCGAAGTGCGGTCCCACCTCTATGTTGCGGCGGACATCGGCTACCTCTCCGGCCCGGAATTCGCGCGGCTTCAATCTATCGCGGAAGAAGTGACGCGCATCGTCGCAGGGCTGCGGACCGCCGTCGAAAGACAACGCGACGAACAGCGAGGCACCAAGCGGCTCAGTCCTAAGCCCCAAGTCCTAAGTCCTCATCACCCAGGAGGCCACTCATGAGCACTGAGTCCCAGGCATCGGGCACCCCCCTCGTAATCGGCCTCGCCGGCACGATTGCCGCGGGTAAGTCCACCGTCGGACAACTCCTCGTGGAACGTGGCGCGCACCACTGCGACGCCGACAAGCTGGTTCACCGGCTGTACGACCCCGGAACTCCGGGCTTCGACCGTGTGGTCGAAGCCTTCGGTCAGGATGTCGTCGGCCCGGACGGCTACGTCGATCGCAAGATTCTCGGCGCAAAGGTCTTCGGCAAGCCCCAGGAGATGAACAAGCTCACGACGGCCATGGGTTCCATCACCGAGGCCATCAAGGGCGAAATCGACAAGTGGCGCGCGGAACTCGGTCCAGAGGACATCTGCGTGATGGAGGCGGTCAACCTGATGGAG
>JANPDX010000640.1:0-23540 GCA_031431695.1 Dehalococcoidia bacterium | reverse complement strand
GTTTCTTCGAGGTCCAGTTCGATGCCGTTATAGACACGAGAGGAAAGCTGATAAAGCTCACGACCGACGCCGTCGCGTTCGACCGCGCGATCCATGAACTTCTCAGAGAGGTAGGTGCTGAATCCGAGGTAGGCGACAGCGGCTACGTCCGCGCCCTTTTGGAGTTCAGTCCGAAGCGATGGCGATGTGAGGCCAGAAGCGTCGAAGGCTTCAAGCAGGCCATGGAAGAACGATGCTGCGCCACCGGCGCCGCCGTAGGTCTCGGATTGCTTGATTGCCTGGGCCACCTGGCGGCGGGCCGAGGCGACGCTCCTTCGTAGACCCTCCTCGAGAGAAACGCGAAAGCTCTCCGCGCCGCGCGGCACCAGCGCGAGGCGGGCCGCGATATTCGCCCAGTCCTGTTCGGTAGCCCGCGGCATGAGGTCGAAGGCCATGCGCATCGTAGTTGTTGCATTGCGGAAGCCGCTGAGCCGGTACTGGTCACCGGCGGCCACGACTTCTTCGCGGAGCGAGATCGCGTCTTCCATGGCTTCTTTGGCCACACGGTCGCGGTCACTGATGGCCTCCGCGGCGGCGAGCTTCGCGAGGGTCGCCCTGCGAAGGGCCGAATGGGCGGCCACCCCGTCGGGGGAGAAGTCGGTCATCTCGTGGTCGTGGCCGGGTATGCCCATGCCGGTCGCATTGATTGGATCGAGCACGGCCATCGCATCGACGTACTCGCTGGCAATGTCGTAAATGTGGGTCATATCCGCCCTCCGGAACTTGCGGCAGAAGCGTAGCACGGCGGCGGGAGTTCGGAATCACCCAAATTCACGCCCACCTGAGTCCGGCAGACTTTGTGCGAAAGTCGGCGCCTACGGCCGGGTTGGCTGCCACGGCTTCTCGCGAGAAGAGTGTCGCGCGGGCACCGGAACGGTCGCGGACTTCACCGCCAGCTTCGCGCACGAGGATAAGGCCGGGAGCGATATCCCAAGGCTGCAAGTCGGAATGGACGTAGATATCCCACTTCGCCGCCGCGACGAACGCGAACCCAAGCGCCGCCGAGCCTGAGGTGCGAAGGCTCTGCATACCGGGCCAGAGGTGCTGAGCGAGGGCGAGCTGGAACTTTCCACGACCGGCGTCGTAGCCCATGTCGATTGCCACAACGCTATCCGCTATCGATTTGGCATCCGACACATTGACGGCGGCCCCGTTCAGCGTGCAGCCACGGCCCTGCTCCGCGACGAACACATCGCCGAGCAACGGATGGGTCGTGATCCCGAGCACGGGTTCGCTGTTGAAACACAAGGCGAGGTTGTAACCGAAATGCGGAATCGCCCGGCTGAAGTTTTTGGTGCCATCAAGCGGGTCAACCACCCACATCCAGCCGTCCGAACGGGTATTGGCCGCTGATTCTTCGCTGAGGATCGCGTGGTACGGAAACTCGGCTCGCAGGATATCCATCGTCGCCCGCTCGGCGGCGAAGTCGGTTTCGGTGACCACGTTGCCGCGTCCTTTAACGCCGGCCACCGACGTTTGGCCGAATCCGCGACGGATGACATCGCCCGATTCCTTTGCGCATCGTTCGGCAACTTCGCGTGCCGTCGCGCCCGAGGCGCTGAGTGGGATTTCCATGGGCGCCGATACTACAGCACGCTGCGGGCCCGAACCTCACAATTGGCGGATGACCGTGTTCATCGGGTTGGATCTGGCGTGGACGCCGCACCACGAATCCGGCATTTGTGTGATCGACGGGATGGGCGTCGCCGCCCGCCTGGTCATCCTTGCCGCCGAAGTCCACACGCCGGGGTGGTTCGCCGCACTGTGCGAAGGCGCGGGAGCCGATGTGGTCGCCGCCATCGATGCGCCATTGATCGTTGAGTCCGGGCGCACAGCCGAACGGGAACTGGCGACGGTTTTCGGGAAAGCGAAGGCGAGCGCTTACACGGCGACGGTTGAGTTCCTCTCGAGGATGAATGGGATGGCCGGACCAAACCTCGCCCTGCTGCTCAACAAGCATGGATTCGAGTTTCGCCCGTCCGCCTTGGGAGAGCGGGGCCCCGGTCGATTTGCCCTCGAAGTGTTTCCGCACCCGGCCCATGTGGAGCTGTTCTCACTCTCGGAGCGTCTGCGGTACAAGAAGGGCCGAGTTGCTGCCCGGCGAGTGGCGCTGTTGGAGTACCAGGGGCACCTCCGGGAGCTACTGTCACGGGAGTTGCCGGGGGTCGCGCGGGATGCGCGTGTAAAGGAAATGCTTTCGCCGAGCGCGGTAACGGTCAGGGGCAAGGCGCTCAAGCGGTTTGAGGACCAACTGGATGCCATAACCTGTGCGTACGTTGCCCACCACTGCTGGATGTTCGGCCCAAAAGGGTTCCGCGTGTTTGGGGCCGAAGCATCGGGCACGATTGTGGTTCCACGGAGAATCCCGGCGGCATAGGTGGCCCCTACATCCGCTCTGGCGCGGTCATCCCCATCAATCCTAGGACTCTCGCCAGGGCAATCCGGGCGGCAAGGACCAGTCGCAGCCGGGCACGAGTCGTCTCCACGTCATCGGTGATGACTTTGAGCGATGGGTCGTTCGCTTGCTTGAATGAGTCGTTAAACGCGTGAAACGCGTTCGCGAGGGCCATCGCGTAATGCGGCATCTGCTGGGGCTCCAACGAGGTTACAACAACCTGGATCACGTCTGTCAGCCGCATCATTTCGCGAATGAGGGCGAGCTCCGCGGGTTGAACCAGCCGGGAAACGTCACCGCCATCGGGGGTCAAGCCCTGTTCGCGGGCGCGTTCGAGCATTGAGCAAAGCCGGGCGTGCGCGTACTGCACGTAGAAGACGGGGTTTTCGGACGATTGCTTTACGGCGAGGTCGAGGTCGAAATCCATCTGGGCGCCGGGCGAGCGAAGGAGGAAGAAGAACTTGGCCGCGTCGGCTCCAACATCCGCGATCAGACTTTCGAGGGTGACGAGCTCGCCGCTCCGCTTCGAAAGCTTCACCGCTTCGCCCCCGCGCTTCAGGAACACAAGCTGGTAGAGCAGGATGTGCAGGGCCTCGGGGTCCCCGCCGATGGCCCCGGTGGCGGTCTTCAGCCGGGAAACGTGCCCGTGGTGGTCCGCGCCCCAGACGTCGATGACCAGGTCGAATCCGCGCCGGATGAACTTGTCCCAGTGGTAAGCGATGTCGCTGGCGTAGTACGTCGGATGCCCGTCGGAACGGATAACGACGTTGTCCTTGTCCTCCCCCAGTTCGCTCGAAGAGAACCAGAGGGCGCCTTCACGGTTGGCGAGGAGGCCCCGTTCGCGCAAGATGCCCATGGCAATCTCCGACGGGCCTTCGGGGTCATAGAGGGACTTTTCGCTGTACCAGCGGTCGTACTTCACACCGAAGCTGTCGAGCGTCTGGCGAATGCCGCGAATCATCATTTCTATCCCGAGCGAGCCGAGGCCGGGCGGCAGACTTTCGCCCTCCGCCTGGAGGAACGCTTCCCCGGCTTCTTCCTTGATCGCTCGAGCAAGGTCGATCATGTATTCGCCGGGGTAGCCGTCTTTCGGGATATCAACCTGGCGCCCGAACTGCTGCTGGTAGCGGGCGTACAGCGTTTCGGAGAAGGTATCGGCTTGCGTGCCGGCATCGTTGACGTAGTACTCACGATGAACTTCGTATCCAGCTGCGCCCAGTGCGGCCGCGAGTGCGTCTCCGATGGCGGCGCCGCGCCCGTTGCCCACATGCAGCGGGCCGGTCGGATTGGCGGAGACAAACTCCACCTGGGCCTTTTTGCCCGCGCCGATCGTGAGGTCAGCGTAATGGGGGCCTTCGCGAATCACATGTTCGACCTGCTCCTGGATGAACGCGTGTGAAAGTCGCAGGTTGATGAACCCCGGGAGAGCAACCATGGGAGGGTCGATTGCGCCGTCTGCCGGAATATGGCGGGCAATGGCCTGCGCGACCTCCATCGGAGGTTTCATGGCCGCCCGGGCGAGCCGAAGGGGCAGCGTGCAGGCAAAATCACCGTTCGCCAGGTCTTTTGGGCGTTCGATTGTGGGCGCGGGCAGGGGCACATCGGGAAGGTCGCCGGCTTCCACCGCGGCGCGGGCCGCCTTATCGATAAGTTGGGCGAGGTAGGTCTGAATCGTGCGCGTGTCCGGCATTGAACTGACAGGGTAACCGGTGGAGCGCGAATCGGGACAGATCGCGTGGGAATTAGCCTTCGCTGAAGGGGAATGCCTTGCGCCGGGCCAACGTCATCAGATCCTGCGCCGCCGTCTCCGCGTGCTCGATAACGTCACGGGGGTAGGCGTACATCTTCTGGTGGTCCTCGAACTCGTCCTGATCCAGCAGTTCAACCCATCCATTGGGGCGCACCGTCACATCGAGGTCGAGGTCCACGTAGCCAATCTGGCTGCCGTCGAACGACGGCGGAGTTGTCACGTTGCAATACCACAGGGCCAGCGGACATCCCGGGCGCGAAAGGCGGAAGACGTTGTACCAGCGGTCACGCCAGAAGTAGACGAGCGAATCGTAGGGCGAACGGAACTCGCCGCGACTTGTGTAGATGGGTGTGCGGGCCCGGTACGAGGCGACAATCAGGTTGCCATCGTCCGAAATAACCTGAAACGGTTGAATCCAGTGTGCCGTGCCGTCGTACTTGGTTGCGCGGAGAAGTGCGCGGGAGCCCGGACGGGCACAGAGGCTGGTACGGGCGTCCATCGCCGGATGATACACAGCCTTTCCGCTTAGAGACGGATGCTTACGTGAAGTTGAACGAAATTTCAGGCTCAGTCGTTAACGATGGTCAGGCCGGCAACGACACCAGAAATGAGTGCGACGGCCGCAAGCAAATAACAGAAAAGCACGGCGCCGCGCGAGAACTTCTCCTGGATGTCCGGGTGCATTGGCGCTGCATTCGGGTCGGCCTGGGCATGAGCGTCGTGGCTGTCTGCCATGCGGGTGTACTCCGGGTGTGGGTGGGCCAATTCTCGGCCTCGCGTGCGTTGTGTGCATGTGGGTCCGGCCGAGGTAGGCTTTTGGGATGGAGCCGCCCCGACGGAAGAAACACCTGGTCACGAAGGTCGTGACGGTGCCCGGAAACCTGCGCCTCGGCTGCGACGAGTTCAACGCGGGGAAGTTCTACGAGTGCCACGAGCGCTTCGAGGAGATCTGGCAAGTGGAAACGGGGCCGCTCCGGGATATGTACAAGGGACTCATCCAAATAGCGGCGGGCTTCGTCCATCTCAGCCGAGGCAAATATATCGGCGGCGAACGGCTCCTGCGGACTGGAGTTGGCTACCTGGCCCCATACCGTGACACGGGCGCCATGGGATTCGACATCGGAGGTATTTGCCGCGACGCGGAGCAGGTGTACCGGCGCTTGCTGGCCGCGGGCCCCGATGGCGTAGCCGGACTCGACCTTTCGATGCGGCCGTTGTATGCGTTTGATGTCGCGGCTCTTCGCGCCGAGGCCGTGCGGTGGCGCGCCTGGGGGTTCGATTCGGCTGGTCGCGCCGAGCCCATGAGCATCACCGTGGCCGAGTAGATGGCGGGGGTGTGACGAACGCAGACGGCGTGTTAACAAGAGCGCTATTCACGCAAGCGCCCGGCCCCGATAGGCTGGATTGACGGACGGGCCAGGTGCCAGGAGAGATGCATGACCCAAAACGACGGAAGGCGCCCGGACGACAACGTCGTGATCGAGGCGCGCGAGGTGGTAAAGACCTACGACACCGGCGTCTTGCAGGTGCAGGCGCTAAGAGGCGTGAGCCTGCGGGTGCGGCGGGGCGAGATGGTCGCCATCATGGGGCCTTCCGGTTGCGGCAAGACCACCCTCCTCAACAGCCTTTCTGGCCTTGATGATTTCGATTCGGGCCTCGTGACTATTAACGGAGACGACATCTCCCGGATGGCGGACGACCGGAAGACCGAATTTCGGGCCCGGTCCATGGGTTTCGTCTTTCAAACCTACAACCTGTTGCCAGTGCTTACGGCTGCTGAAAACGTCGAATTGCCCCTCATCGTTTCTGGCACTCGGCCAAAGGCGGCCCGCGAAAAAGCGCTCGAATCGCTGGACCGGGTGCATCTCCGCGACCGGGCGAACCAACGTCCGTCCCAGCTCTCGGGTGGCCAGCGCCAACGCGTGACGATCGCGCGGGCGCTTGTGAACCGGCCCGCTATCGTTTGGGCGGACGAACCGACTGGCGCCCTGGATTCGCAGACAGCCACAGAGATCATGGACCTCATCGTCGACCTCAACCAGGCAGACCATCAGACCTGCGTCATCGTCACGCACGACCCGAAAGTGGCGGCGCGCTGCCATCGCACCATTCACATGGCAGACGGCATCATTATCCGCGAGGACTCCCAGGCCGAAATGGCCGCGATCGCCGCCGGACACTAGCGGAGAGGACTTGCATGAACGAACTGTTCGGCGTTTCGATGACCTTGATCGCCGGTGTTTGCGTGGCAATTACCTTCGCGATCTTGCTGCTTGTGGCCTTCATCGCGTGGCGAAACCCGGTGATGTTTAAGCTCGGTTTGCGGAACATCCCTCGCCGCAAGGCGCAGACCGCGCTGATCGTCGTTGGGCTCATGCTTTCAACGCTGATCATGAGCGCCGCTTTCGGCACCGGGGATACGCTTACCACGTCCGTTACGTCAGAGGTGTATTCCATCCTTGGCGAGGCCGACGAATGGGTCTCCTGGGACGCGGAGAAGCACCCGGCACCGCCGGACGACCAGGTTATTCCGCTGGCAACCGTCGAACAGTGGCAGAGGCAGTTCGCAAACGACCCGGACATTGAGGCCATCGTCCCCTTTCAGCGGGAGTCGTTGCCAATTCAGAACACCCGCACGCGCCTGAATGATCCCGTCGCCCGGATCGTCGGGTTCCGCCCCCAGGATGCCGTCGCCCTCGGAGGACTCAAGGACCTTTCGGGGAAGCCGGTCACGTTGTCTGGCAACCAGATCGCCATCAATAAAGATCTCGCGGACGAAATCGAGGCTCGGGTAGGCGACACGGTGGTCATCTTCGTCCAGCAGGAGCAGATCCAGTTCACGGTCACGGCGATCGTGCCGACCGGCGTCCTTTCCGGAGCCATCGACCCTAACGCGAAGAACGGAGCGGCGGTGGAGTTCGGCACCCTCGCGGCGCTTACCGGCCGGGGCCAAAACGCTGACGCCGTGTTCATTTCGAACACGGGAGGTGCGAAGTCTGGGCTGGACCATTCCGACGCCGCTGTCAGAAAGTTCAAGCCCGTACTCAAGGACACGCCATACCAGGTGATCGCTCTCAAGAGCGAGCTCGTGAGATTCGCTGAACTTATCGGAGCCGCGTTCACAACCATCTTCGTCGTCTTCGGGCTGTTCAGCATCGCGGCCGGTGTACTGCTGATCTTCCTCATTTTCGTGATGCTGGCGGCCGAGCGGAAGCCGGAAATGGGCATGGCCCGCGCCGTCGGTGCAAAACGGCGGCAGCTTGTCGAGTCTTTCCTCGCGGAGGGAATGGGTTACGACCTTGGGTCCGCGATTGTTGGGCTCGTCGCCGGGATGGGCGTCACCTTCGCGATGATCGCCGTTATCAAGGCGTTCGCTGGCGACGCCATCGGCCTCGACCTCACGGTCACATTCACCTTGCGAAGCCTGATCGTCGCATTTTGCCTTGGAGTCATTGCGACGTTCCTGGTCATCTTCATCAGTTCGTGGCGCGCCAGCCGCCTGAACATCACGGCGGCTATCCGGGATCTGCCTGAGTCACACCCGATCAACCCCGAGGCGGCGACCTGGAAGGGTTACTTCCGAGCGGTCCTCAACGGCATCACCGCGCTCTCGTTGCTCATTGGCTTCGCCCTGTTCCTCTTCGGCATGGGCGGAATGATTCTGGGAGTGCCGCTGGTTGTCGTTGGTCTCGTGAGTCCCTGGTTCTATGCGCTTCGCGGTTCGAATACTGCGTCGCCAAAGGGTCACCGGACGAATGAGGGCCCTCCCAGGTGGCCCTGGATCCTCGGCCTCGCGATCCCCGTGGCCGGCTGGGCGCTCATTCTGATCCCGTACTGGATCGCGGTCGGGCTGGTGGTGCTCACCCGCGACCGCAAGCCAGCGACGCTGCCCCGGTGGGCGGGGGTTCTCGGCCTGGTTGTGTGGCCGTTCGCGTTTCTGGTGGCGCTGCTCCAGACCTGGAAGACCCCGATCTCCTGGAGCGCCGGACTTGCCTCGGCGCTGGGCATTGCAGGAGTGGCGCTTACCTACGGCGGACTGGACCGGGACTCGGCCTTTTTCTTCCTGCTGGGTGTCTCGCTGGTCGCGTTCTGGGGCGCGGTCACGCTTCGCTATTTCGGCATCGCCGAACGATTGTCGTTTACCTCCGTGAGCGCTCTGCTCCTGGTCATCTGGTACCTCCCCTCGAGCGTCACGGAGCCCGTTACCGGTCCACTCAACGGCGATATCGAGATGTTTTTCCTGAGCGGCATGGTGATGGTCACTTGCGGCACATTCATCATCATCTACAACGCCGACATCGTGCTCCCGGCTATTGCTCGCCTCGGATCTCGATTCAGCCGCATCGTCCCGGCACTGAAGACAGGTGTCGCCTATCCGCTTACATCACGGTTCCGGACCGGTATGACGATGGCCATGATCGGGTTGATCATGTTCTCGCTCGTGATGATGGCGACCATCAACACAAACTTCGCCGCACTGTTCCTGAACAAGGACACGAAGGGTGGCTATTCCGAAGTCGTCGATGTGAACCCCAACAACCGGATACCGGACCTCGCGGCAGCCGTCCAGGCCGGAGGTGGCAGTTTTAGTGAAGTCACCGCCAAAGGCGAAGTCAGGGTCGCCAGTGCCGACGGGGCTGAGATCCAGAACAAGGATGGCTTCAAGAACAAGGAGGACGACGAAGGGAACAAGATCGTCGATTCCTGGAGCAGCTACACGGTGTTCGGCGTGGACTCGGAGTTCATCGCCACGAATAAGCTCCCGATCAAGCTCTTCGCAAAGGGCTACCAAACCGACAAGGAGGTCTGGGCCGCTCTCGCCAGGGATCCGGCGCTGGCGATTATTCCTGCCGCCCTGACCGCCTCGGGGAATGGCTTCGGGCAGCCGATCGAACTTCTCCGCCTAAACCCCATCACCGATGGATTCGAGCCGTTCACCCTGGACCTGCGTGACCCGGGCACTGGCAACATCACTACCGTCACGGTGATTGCCCAGATGAAGGAAGCTGGAGATACGTTCTTCGGCCTCGGGACGGCTGACTTTTCCACGGGACTCGTGGTTCAGAAGGACACGCTTCTGAAGGCATTCCCCGATTCTAAGGGCCAGCGCTACTACCTCGCACTGAAACCTGGTGTCGATGCCGAGAAGTATGCGAAGTCCCTTGAGTCCGCCCTCGTGCAGGCGTCAGCAAACTCGCTGCAGGGACTCCTGGACGAACAGCAGGCTATCCAAAACGGATTCCTGCTCGTCTTCCAGGGGTTCATGGGCCTCGGGTTGATTGTGGGAATCGCCGCCCTGGCCGTCATCGCATCGCGAGCGGTTGTTGAACGCCGCCAGCAAATCGGCATGCTCAGGGCGATTGGCTATCAGCGAAGCATGGTCGCGCTCAGTTTTCTCTTCGAATCCGGGTTCATCGCCGTCTCCGGCATCCTGCTCGGGCTTAGCCTCGGCCTCTCTTTGGCCTGGGTGTTGTTCGTTACCGGAGAGTTTGGCGAGGAGACGAAGGGTGTTGGCTTCATCGTGCCGTGGCTCAACCTGGCAATCATCTGCGGGATCGCGTTCGCGGCTTCGATGTTTATGACGTTTCTGCCGGCTCGCAGCGCGTCTCGTGTCCCCATCGCCGAGGCGCTCCGTTACGAGTAGCCGCGCGCCTCGGTAGACTCACCGCCATGGACCGCGAGGAACTCAAGGGAACGGCGCTCTTCAGTCTTGAAGGGCGCGTCGCTGTCGTGACCGGCGCCGGTCGCGGCCTCGGCCGTTCGATGGCGCTCGCATTGGCTGCCGCAGGAGCCGACATCGTTGCAGCGAGCCGCACGGCCGCCGAAATCGAATCGCTGCGTGACGAAGTTCGAGCCCTTGGCCGCCAGGCGGAAGCGGTCACATTCGATGCCACCCGCCCCGAAGACTGTGACCGGCTCGCCGCGGAGGCTGTGAGACGTATGGGCCGCGTCGATATCCTGGTCAACAACGCCGGAGTCAACATCCGCAAGCCAGTTCTCGAACTCGCGCCGGAGGAATTTCGCAGCGTTTTGACGACGAACCTCGATGGCTACTTCCTCTGCGCACGGTCGATTGGCAAGTACCTGGTCGCGCAGGGCAGCGGAAAGGTTATCAACATTTCCAGCGTCATGGGCCGTGTCGCGTTGGCAAACCAGGCCGCGTATGCGAGTTCCAAAGGCGCCATTGAGCAGCTGACTAAAGTGCTCGCCATCGAATGGGCGCCGCACAATGTCCAGGTGAACGCCATCGGCCCCACTTATTTCGAGACGGACCTGACGCGCCCGTTGTTCGAAGACGAGGAGCGTCATGACTTCATCATCGATCGCACGCCCATGCGCCGCTGGGGCCAGCCGCATGAGTTGGCCGGGGCCGCGATCTTCCTCGCGAGCGGCGCGAGTGACTACGTGACTGGCCATACCCTGATGGTCGATGGTGGCTGGACCGCCTGGTAGCCCCGGTGTTCGGAGGTACGAAGAAAACGCCCCTCAGTATCTGGGGGGCGTTTGGCTACGAATTGAGGCGATAGATCAGGCGAAGAAACCGCCGGTGGCGGCGGCGGCTTCGGCGCGAAGCACGGCAACTCGATGCGAGTAGCGATGGTCTGGGACGGATTCGCTCGGCTCGGTTGGCTCATTCTTCTCGTTGAGGAAGTCTTCGCGATGGAGGGCTTCGGCGGGCGGTTCGCCCGGAATCATGTGCTGAAGGTCGGATGATTGGGTGAACATTGTGAAGCTCCTCCTTGGGGTGGCTGTGCGTTCTTTCACAATTACCGTAGCAGAAGTATCGGCATAGTTTGGCTCAAGTGAATGCATTTCAGGAAGTTGTGGGAGATTTCCATAGCTGCCATAGACTGAGGACATAACCATCGGGGCCCATCACCTGGCATTCCAACGTGCCTTCGTACTCGTAAGGCGCCGCAATGGACTGAGCGCCGCGCTTCAGCGCAAGGCGATAGGCATCGTTCGCCGACTCGACCTGGAATCTGAGTTCGGCGCCGATACCCCTTGCGAGTCCCTCTCGACCCAGGGCATCAAACCACGGGTGCCCGCGGTAGGACTCGTCATCATGGAGCTGGATGGCAATGTCTCCGGCCCTTAACAAAGCGAAGCCGGGGTGGCGTTGCTCAAGATCAAGCCCGGCCACGGCCTGGAGGAAGTCGGCGAGCGCGAAGACATCCGTTGCCCAGAGTGTCACACCAAAAGGGGCTTGTTGCGGCATCGCCTGGATCGCCCCTTTCTGCCTTCACAATTATTACTATAACGAAAAGTCAAGTAGAGAGTCGAAGACTCGTCATAAAAAAATGATTACGTGAACCTCACGTTCAGACAGCATCACGCGCGGCGAAATTTCGGCAATGCCACATCATCATGTTTCTCGAATTCGACCACCACGGGCATACCGACGCGAATATCTTCATTCGCAATGTTTACGAGGTTGGTCGGGAACCGCGGACCTTCTTCCAGTTCGACGATAGTGATGTTGTAGGGTGTCTCGGCGGCCCATCCCGCCTGGTATTTCTGATGCATGACGCCGAACGTTCGCACCGTGCCACGACCGCTCGCCTGTTCCCAGGTGAAATCGCTGGCAAGGCAGCTGTCGCAGTGTTGGCGCGATGGAAACCGCCTTTGTCCGCAGGCGTCGCACTTCATGAGCATCAGCTTTCCCTCCATCGCGCCGTCCCAGAATGGTTGGGATGGCTCATCAGCCTTGGGCAGGGGCTTCAGGTATTCAGACATCATCAGACCTCAGTTCGCATGGGGGCTCAGGATGAGGCAGGCGTGATAGCTCAGACTGCCTCCGTTGCCGGTCGCAAGGATCACGTCATTCTTCGCCTGGCGGTCACCGCCGTGTCCGCGACCTTGGATGATCGCTTCACTCAGAGGGGTCATACCCCACATGTAGTAAGCCGAGAGCTCGCCGCCGCCCGTGTTCGTTGGCAATGACCCGCCCGGGCCAAGCCTTCCGTCTTCGACGAAAGGCCCGCCCTCGCCCTTCTTGCAGAATCCATAGTCCTCGAGCGTAACGAGCACGGTGTAGGTGTAGCAGTCGTAAATCTGTGACTGAGTGATGTCGGCCGGACCGACGCCGGCCATGGCGTAGGCGGTTTTCGCCGCTGCCTTGCCGCCCGTTTCGGTTTCCCATTCGGCGCCAGTGCGGGCAGTGTCGCCCGGGTGCCCCTGGCCCATGCCGAGGACGTAGACCGGCGGTTGTGGCATCTCCTTGGCCGCTGCCGCCGAACTGACGATGACCGCGACCGCGCCATTCGAAACGAGGCAGCAATCCAAAAGGTGGAGCGGCTCGATGATCCAGCGCGAGTTGTGGTAGTCCTCGAGCGTGATCGGCGTCCGCATCTGGGCGAGCGGGTTTCGCGTTGCCCAATCCCTTTGGCCGACCGCGATGACGCCGAGCTGGTTTTGGGTCGTCCCGTAGGTGGCCATGTGGCGCCGGGCCGCGAGGGCATAGGGGGTGTTCGCTCCGTAGTAGCCCGCCGCCGGGTAGAGGCCGGACATGCCCTTCGGGCGTTCCGGGCTTCGGGCCGAGCCGCCATACGCGGCGCCAGCGGAAGAGCCGTCCTTCAGGGGGGCGTCCGCAAACACGCAGAGGACGTGGTTCGCCATGCCGGCGGCAATCGCCAGCGAGGCATATTGAATCATCTGGGCCGCCGTCGAACCGGCGGCGTTCATGTGATTCAACAATCGTAAATTGCGCAGACCAAGATAGTTCTGGAGGCCCAGCGTGAGGCCGCCGCCGGTGCTTCCGGTAATGCCGGCATTGATCAGCAGGCCATCAATCTGGTCTTTCTTTAACCCCGAATCCGCAATCGCGGTCCGGGTGGCGTCGGCTGCGAGTTCCGCTGTCGGTTTATAGATTCGACCCATCGGCGTCATGCCGAAACCGGTGATCGCGGTTGCTCCGCGCATTGGATGTGCCATGAGAACGGCTCCTTTGTTGAAGCGATTCTACTGACCTGAATCAGATGCGGTAGGCCCGGTAGTCCTCAGCGACGATCGTGTTCCGAAGTCCGCCGTCGCCGACGCCCGCGCCGAGGTGAGTCAGGAACAGTTGGGCGTCTTCGCGCATCGCCGCCCGCACGACCGGCATGTCGTCGCGGAGGTTCATATGTACCGGGGTCGCGTCGCTGACGGAGGCGCATTCACTGATCAGCACTTCGGAGCCGCGCGCGAGGTCCAGTACCGAATCGCAGATTGCGCTGTCGCCGGTATAGCCGAACCTTCGGCCGTTCAGGGTTGCCTGGAAGCCGAGAGTGCCTGAGAGCCGCGTGTCATGTTTGACGTCGAGGGCTTCGATTTCCATGCCAGCGACACGGGCGGTTTCGCCATGCGCCATCTCCACCCATTCGATTTCGAGTGGTCCATCGAAGAGCCCGGGATAGACCTTCAGCCCGATGTCCATCGCCAGTTCTTTTGTTCCGGCCGGCCCGATCACCTGGACTGGCCGCGTCCTTCGCGAGTACTTCCATTGCAGTATCAAAAAAGGGAGCCCCAGGAAGTGGTCGCCGTGATGGTGGCTGAGTACCACGGCATCCAGGCCGTTCGGGTCGATGCCCATCGCGTTCAGCGATTGAAGCGCTTGCGGCGGCGCCTCGAAAAGAAAGCGCCGGTCCACGACGAATCCGTTCCAGCAGAGCCCTCCGGGCGCGAAGGCGTTGCCGGTGCCGATGAAATGCAGATCAAGTTCGGACATCGAAACACTCTGTGTAATTTCAGCGCTACGTACCACGGGATGGCTGACTCAGTTGGCTCCGGAACCCCATCCAAGGCACAATTCCGGGGTGAGTTATCGCGTTGGCATTATTAACGTAACTGGCTACGCAGGCATGGAAGCGGCCCGCCTGCTCTGGAATCACCCGGAGGCACGGATCGTCGCCGCGACCGGGCGTTCGCTGGCGGGAAAGCGATTGAGCGAGGCGTTTCCGCACCTTGCCGTTTACGGTGACTTCGTCATCACGGACGAAATTGATACCGAGGTGGACGTTATCTTCTCGGCGTTGCCCACGGGCGAAAGCGCGAGGGCGTGTTTGCCGTTCTTAGGCGCGGGGATTAAGTGCATCGACATCGCCGCTGACTTTCGCCTGAAGGGCCCCGGAGCGTTCGAGCAGTGGATTGGCAGTGGCAATCCACATCCCGCGCCGGACCTGCTTGCCGAGGCCGTGTACGGCCTTCCCGAACTGAACCGGGACGCCATAGCCCGGGCGCGAATCGTCGCGAACCCCGGCTGCTACCCGGCCACCGCGATTCTTGCACTGGCGCCGGCCTACGCCGCCGGTCTGGTCGGGTCGCAAATTGTCGTGGATGCGAAATCCGGCATTTCCGGGGCGGGCCGGGGAACGGGCGGAAGCTTCGGCTACAGCGAGGTCAACGAGGACGTCTCGGCTTACAAGATTGCGAACCACAACCACCAGCCAGAGATTCAGCAAGAACTCGGAAATTTGTGGGAGGGCCCCGCGCCGAAAGTGACGTTCGTCCCTCACCTCGTCCCGATGACGCGCGGCATCCACGCGACCTGCTACGCGCCGCTCGCCCGGACGATTTCGAAGGCGGAAGTGTTCGATGTCTACCGCGAGTTTTACAAGGACGCCCCCTTTACCCGAGTTGTCGATGCTCCTCCGCACACCAAACACACGCTCGGGAACAACATGTGCTTCATCCACCCGGTCGTCGATGAACGAAACGGGATGCTGGTGGCGGTCGGTGTCCTCGATAACCTGGTGAAGGGCGCGGCCGGGCAGGCGATCGAGAATATGAACCTCATGCTCGGCTTCGACCAATCGGCCGGGCTCAACCTCGCGGCGGTCTATCCGTGAGCGCCCCTGTGGTCGATCCGAAGGGCAACTTGACATCGCCGAAGGGTTTCGCGGCCGGTTCCACGTTCGCGGGAGTCAAGAGCTACGGCGAAGGCAAGCTGGACCTCGGCATCCTGGCATCGGAACTGCCGTGTACGACGGCGGCCACCTACACGAAAAACGTGCTCCATTCGGCCTCGGTTGATATCAACCGCGCGAAACGGGCGGCAGGGCCGGTACGGGCTGTCGTGGTGAACTCGGGTGTGGCGAACTCGAGCACCGGTCAGCGGGGCATCGATGACGGCTATCAACTCACGATGTGGGCCGCGGAACGCCTTGGCGTTGATGCATCCGAGGTGTTGGTGTGCAGCACCGGAGTGATCGGGCACTACCTGCCGATGGAGAAGCTCAAGGCAGGGACGGAAGCAATCAGGATGGCGCCAGGTGGCGGTGAAGCGTTCTCCATGGCAATCATGACCACCGACACCCGCCCCAAGCACGGATCGGTGCGGTTCGGGGCATATACGCTCGGGGGCTGCTGCAAGGGTTCGGGGATGATTCACCCGAACATGGCGACGATGCTCGCCTTTCTTACGACCGACGCGCCGATAGACCAGGGTTTCCTCCAGGCCACGCTCAGCGAGGCAGTGGAGCACTCGTTCAACCTTGTCTCGATAGACGGCGATACCAGCCCAAGCGACACCGTCATCCTGTTCGCCAATGGCGCCGCTGGCGGAGAGATAATCGACCAGGCTTCGCCGCTCGCGCAGGATTTCGGCGAGGCACTTGAAGCGCTCTGCATCTACCTCGCCAGGGAAATCGCCCGTGACGGCGAGGGCGCCACGAAGCTGATCGAGTTCAACGTAACCGGTGGCCAAACCGTCGCGGAAGCTCGGGCGATGGTCCGCCTTCTGAGTACGTCGTACCTGCTGAAGAGCGCTGTCCATGGGGCCGACCCGAACTGGGGCCGGGTGACGGCGGTCATTGGCAGATCCGGATTGACGGTCATCGAACCGGCCGTCGTCATTTCAATTTGCGGAATCTGCGTCTTTGAGCGGCAACGGCCCACGGAGTTCGATCCGTTGGCTCTCTCGGCCGCGATGAAGGGTGATTTTGTCGAGATAGACGTACACCTGGGCGCGGGAAGTGGCGCGGCAACCGGGTGGGGCTGCGACCTTTCGGCAGAATACGTCTCGATTAACGCGGACTACCACACATGATCGGTCCGCTGGTCATCAAGATCGGGGGCAGCACGCTTGGAGACGCGGATACTACATTCCGGGACGTGGCGGAACTCGCGAGACGTGGCGATATTCCGGTGGTCGTTCATGGTGGCGGCGCGGAGGCGAGCCGCTGGCTTGAGGCGATGCACATTCCTTCGCGTTTCGAAAACGGGCTTCGTGTCACTGATGAGCGCGTGCTGCCCATCGTCGTGGCCGTGTTCGCGGGACTCGTGAACAAGCGGATCGTGGCGGCGATTAACGGAAACGGGGCCAGCGCGGTGGGCCTCTGCGGCGCCGATGGGCGGACGCTCGAATGCCGGTTGGCGGACTCCGCGCTGGGGTTTGTCGGCGAACCGGTGGCGGTGAATGCCACTGCTATTGTTGCCCTCCGCGCGGCCGGCATCGTGCCCGTGATTGGGCCTATCGGATGCGTTCCGGGTGATGGACCAGACCAGCTGGTGAACATCAACGCCGACACTGTCGCCGGAAACATCGCCGCGGCCCTTGGCGCCCGCCGCCTTGTCTTCCTCACCGACATCGATGGGGTTCGCGACGCCGATGGCAAGGTCATCCCCGAACTGAGCGCAAGCCGCGCACGGCTGTTGATCGAGGATGGAACGATTTCCGGTGGAATGATTCCGAAAGTCGAGGCGTGCCTGCACGCGGCGGGGCTGGGTGTGGCTGTCCAGGTAGTTGATGGCCGTTCTTCCGGGATGCTGCTGGCCGCGGAAGGGGCAGGTACAGCATTTACGGTCAGTTAAGCTTGAGGCCTGTTCGGTTTGTTAACGTTCGCCGTTATCTTTAACGTGACAGGAATCGCCCGCTTTGGGCTCCGGATCCGATCGTTTGGAACAGACTGAAGCAACTGCCACGCCCGAAGAACTCGAATCACACTTCGATGCCCGGGATGCCGTCCCGAAGTTCAATCTCGATGACCCCTCGTTGTACCTGAACCGAGAGCTGAGTTGGCTGGAATTCAACCAGCGCGTCCTCGCGGAGGCCCACGACGCTCGCAACAGATTGTTCGAACGCGTGAAATTCCTGGCAATTGCCGCGAGCAACCTCGACGAGTTTTCTACGAAGCGGATGGGTTGGCTAAAGCAGGCGTACGCGAAGGATCCGCGTGCCGTCACAGTGGATGGCCTGACTATCGGCGAACAGACCGAACTGGTGATTCAGCGCTGCATGGCGATGCACCGGGAGATTGACGCGACCTGGCGAGACGAACTGGCCGCGGAGCTTGCGGTCGCCGGCATCCGGATAGTGCGGTTCGAGGAACTCGAGCCAGAGGCACGCGAACGTCTACGAGAATACTTCGTGGAGGCGATCTTTCCGGTCCTGACGCCGCTTGTTGTTGACCCGGCTCATCCGTTTCCGTTCATTTCGAGTGCGAGTCTTTCGCTGGCCCTGAACGTCCGTCACCCGGTCACTGGCCAGGATCGTTTCGCGCGCGTCAAAGTCCCTGGGAACAGGCCGCGGTTCGTGGATGCGGGTGGCCATCGGTTCGTGCTGCTCGAAGACTTGATCGCGTCCCACGCAGGCATGTTGTTCCCCGGAATGCAAATTACGGAGTGGCACGCGCTCCGCGTGATTCGGAGCGCGGAGATGGGCAGCCCCGGCGAGGAAGCCGACGACCTCCTGGAGGTAATCGAAAGCGCGCTCCGGCGGCGCCGGCTTGCCGAGGCCGTCTTGCTTGAGGCGAGCGGAGGGCTCTCGGGCAGCCGACGCGAACTGCTCCTCGAGGAGCTCCAGTTGGATGCGAGTGATGTTTACTTGAGCGATGGCCCGCTGGGCTTGGCCGACCTCTTCCAACTTGCGAATCTGCCCTTACCGGAGTACTGCGATCCGCCGTTTGCCCCGGCCACGCCTTCGGTATTCTCCGGGGCCTTAGACGTCCCGACGTTCTTTTCGATGCTCAAGGACCGCGACGTTCTCGTTCATCATCCGTATGAGTCGTTCGACGCAACGGTTGTCCGGTTCGTCGAGGCGGCGGCTGAGGATCCGGCCGTCCTCGCCATCAAACAGACCATGTACCGGACATCGCCAGACTCACCCATCCTGGAAGCCCTCATCGAAGCAGCAGGCCGCGGTAAGCAGGTCGCGGTCCTGGTCGAGCTGACAGCCCGCTTCGATGAAGCGAACAACATCGAATGGGCCAGAAAACTCGAGAGTGCGGGTGTTCACGTTGCCTACGGGCTTCCGGAACTCAAAATCCACTCGAAGATTTGCCTCGTCGTCCGGGAAGAACTTGGCGGCGTCACGATGTATGCCCACATCGGCACCGGCAATTACAACTCGCGGACGGCTCGCCTGTACACCGACCTGGGTCTTTTCACGGCCGATCCCCGTATCTGCGGCGACCTCGTCCGGGTGTTCAATTTTCTGACTGGATACGGCGAACTCTCGAACACGGAGGTGCTGCTGGCGGCGCCGGTCAACCTTCGGGGCGAGCTCATTCGGCGGATCGAGCGCGAAATAACACATGCCCAATCCGGAAACCCCGCGCGTCTTATCTTCAAGGTGAATGCGGTTGAAGACCTGGAGATTTGCCGGCTTCTGTATCGAGCTTCGCAGGCCGGCGTCCAGGTTGATCTCGTGGTGCGTGGCATCTGCCGCCTTCGTCCAGGCATCCGTGGCCTGAGTGAGCAAATACGGATTGTCAGCGTGATTGGGCGGTTCCTTGAACACTCACGGGTGTACTACTTCCAGAACAACGGTGCACCGGAGTACTTCATCGGTAGCGCGGACGTGATGAAGCGCAACCTTGATGAGCGCATCGAGGTGCTCACGCCGGTCCGAGCGTTGGAACACCAGCGCCAACTTGGCGAACTCCTGGAGTTGCTGCTCAGCGATCGTCGCCAGGGATGGGAACAACACGATGCCCTGTGGTCGCGTGACGCCAGCGCTGAAGGCCCCGGCACACAGGCCGACCTGCTCGCCCGCGCTCCATTCGGCTAAGGGCAGCGGTTCCGGATTCTGTCCGCAGCGCATACCATGGTCGTCCGGAGGATTTCCATGACCGATTGGGTTGCCGAAGAACAGAAGTACCTTTTCCAGAACTACGGGCGTCAGCCCATCGTGCTCTACCGTGGACAGGGTACCCGCGTGTGGGACACCGACGGCAATGAGTACCTTGACTTTGTCGGCGGCGTGGCGGTGAACATCCTTGGCCATGCTCACCCCGTCGTGGTAGCCGCCCTGGCCGAACAGGCGGGGACGCTCATCCACACCTCCAACCTCTTCTACACGAAGCCGATGATTCAGTTGGCGAAGCTTCTCGTCGAAAATTCGTGCCTGGATCGCGTGTTTTTCTGCAACTCCGGGACAGAGGCCGTCGAAGGCGCCATCAAACTCGCGCGCCGCTGGGGCCTGGACACGATGAATGGCGCCCACGAGATCATCACCACGATTGACGGTTTCCACGGCCGCTCACTTGGTGCGTTGGCGGCAACTGGCAACGCGCGCTATCGCGAGCCATTTGGACCGCTGATGCCCGGCTTCCACCATGTCCCCTGGAACGACCTGGACCAGATTAAGGCAGCCACCAACGAGAAGACGGTGGCGGTCATGGTCGAGCCAATCCAGGGCGAAGGTGGCGTGAACATGCCAGCCCCCGGGTACCTCCAGGGGATCCGCGACTGGTGCGACGAGAAGGGCTTGTTACTGATTTTCGACGAAGTACAGACGGGGATCGGCCGCACCGGCTCGCTCTTCGCGTACGAACAGGAAGGGGTCGAACCGGACATCATGACGCTCGCGAAGGGCCTGGCCGGTGGAGTCCCCATCGGCGCCGTTATGGCCCGCGAAGAGATTGCCGCGCACCTGATCAAAGGCGATCACGGTTCGACCTTCGGCGGCAACGCGCTCGCTGCCGCCGCGGGCTATGCCACCGTGAAGCACGTCATCGATGAGGATCTGCCGGCGCAGGCCCGGCGCGCTTCAGAGCGGCTGACCAACCGGCTCCGTTCGATGGAGGACCGCCTCGAAGTCGTGAATGAGGTGCGCGGGCGGGGACTACTCATCGCCGTCGGTTTCACACGCGATTGTGCGAACGACGTTGTCGATGCCTGCCGCCGGCGCGGATTGCTCGCGAACAACGTCCGCCCGAACGCTATCCGTCTGATGCCGCCGCTCAACGTCTCCGACGACGAGATCGACCGCGCGTGCGACATCCTCGAAGAGGCTATCGTGGCCGCGACAACCGCGGCAGCCAAATAGTCTTTCATCCGGAGAGTCATCGGGAGGCTTACAACATGGGTGACGAATTCCAGGATTTCACCCTGGCGGCAGTCCAGGCGGCGCCGGTGTATCTCGACCGCGAGGCCAGCATCGACAAGGCATGTGGGCTGATCGAGGAGGCTGGAGGGCTGGGCGCGGACCTCGCCGTTTTCGGTGAGACATGGGTGAGCGGCTACGCCTCGTTCGCCGCCTGGCCGAACCATCCGGCCTTCGGCGGCCTGCTTCGCAAGTTCGTGCTGAACGGCGTTGAGGTACCTTCGCCGGCGACTGACGCCCTCTGCCGTGCAGCCCGCCGCGCTGGCTGCGACGTCGCGATTGGCATCGCCGAGCGGGACGCGACCACCGGCGGCAGCATCTATGCCACCTTGCTGTTTATTGGGCGGGAGGGCGAGATTCTCGGCAAGCACCGCAAGCTCAAGCCAACGATGTATGAGCGTACCGTCTGGGGCGAAGGCGATGGCAGTTCGTTGCGCCTCTACGACCGCCCTTATGGCCGCCTCGGCGGCCTCAATTGCTGGGAACACCAGATGGTGCTGCCCGGATACGCGCTCATCAGCCAGGGAATCCAGGTGCATGCCGGCGTGTGGCCCGGGGGCCGGTTTACCCGCCAGGAAGTGCTCTCGCGCGCCTTCGCAATGCAGGCCAGCGCCTATGTGGTGATGGCGGGCGGCCTGCTGCGCGAACAGGACATACCGGACGACATCCGCGAACTCCAGATGGAAATCGAGGGAAAGTCGCGCCACCTCGTGATGCCATGCGACGGCGCATCGGGAATCATCGGGCCCGATGGTGACTACCTGGCCGGTCCGGTCTACGACGAAGAGGTCATCCTCACCGCGAAAGCCAACACCGGAACGGTGATGTTCCAGAAGATGATTTCCGACCATGCGGGACACTACACCCGGCCCGACGTGTTTGACTTCCGGGTGAACCGGCAGCCAAAACGAATTTCGGCATTCTCCGATGCTGGCGCGGGCGTTCTTGCAATCCGGAAGGCAATCGCCGGAGGGGACATTTCCAGCACGTCCGATTTGCTCGGGGCGCTCGATGACTTCGAAATCGACCTGCACGTCCGCTCGGGAGCCGAGTAATGTGGGTTGCATTCCTGGTTGTCCTGCTTGGTTCCGGGAGCCTCGTCTTTATCGGGTTACGTGGATTGCAGGAGAAGTTGCCCCGCCAGCATTGGGCCGGGATTCGCACCCCCTACTCGATGGCCAACGAAGAGCAGTGGTACGCGGTACACCGCTACGGTTCGCCCTACCTGATCTTCGGGGGCGTCGCTGCCTTCGCTGCCGCGCTTGCGATGTTTCCGTTCGCGGTGGCGGGCAAACTCCCCGACGGCTTCGCGACGGTGGTGTTGATTGCCGTCGCGGTGCTGCTCGGCGCTTTAGCGCTGCTCTCGTGGATGCTCGGAGTCCGCGGCGCGAAGGCACACCTCGCGCGCTGATTTCCCGTTGCCTCGCACACGGGCGATACTCAGCGGTACTTACCGTACTCACAGGATGCGCATGTGCCCAAGCTGATTCTTGCTTACTCCGGCGGTCTCGACACCACAACCGCGATTAAGTGGCTCTCCGTGGAGCAGGGCTACGACGTGATCGCGCTAAACATCGATGTTGGCGCGAGCAAGGAGCAGCCGGTCGTCGAGTCCCGCGGGATGGCGGCAGGCGCGCTGAAAGTTCGAGTGATTGACGCTCGCGAAGACTTCCTTCGGTACTTCGCCTTCCCGGCCCTGGCTGCCGGGGCGATGTACCAGGACGTTTATCCGCTGGCAACGGCACTCGCTCGCCCGCTGATGGCCAAGCTCCTTGTCGATGTTGCGCATGAAGAAGGCGCCACGGCTGTCGCTCACGGCTGCACCGGTAAGGGCAACGACCAGGTCCGATTCGATGTTGGCATCCAGACCCTGGACCCGTCGCTCAAGATTGTCGCGCCGACTCGCGAGAATGCCATGGCACGCGAATACCAGATCGAGTACCTCAGGAAGCACGGCATCGACATCCCCTGGGGCCAAAAGGGGCCGTTCAGCATCGACGAAAACATGTGGGGACGCAGTGCGGAAGCAGGCGTCCTCGAAGACCCCTGGGCCGAGCCACCCGCGGATGCGTTCGAGTGGACCGTCGACCCCGAGGACGCTCCCTCGGCCCCGGCTTACGTGGAGATTGAATACCAGTCGGGCATGCCGGTGCGGGTGGACGGCAAGGAACTCGGCCCGGTGGCAATTGTTGAGTACCTGAACAAGCTCGGCGGCGCACACGGAGTAGGCCGGATCGACCACGTCGAAGACCGCCTGGTGGGCATCAAGAGCCGGGAGATCTACGAAGCGCCCGCCGGCCTCATCCTGCACACGGCGCACCGCTCGCTTGAGGGGATGACCCTTTCCAAGCAGCAGATCAAGCTCAAGAAGCTCATCGCCATCGAATATTCCGAACTGATTTACAACGGGCTCTGGTTCAGTGCCCACCACCAGGACATCGCGGCGTACGTCGCGAACACCCAGCGCCATGTGACGGGCACAATCAGGCTGAAGCTCCAGCGTGGACGCGCGACCGTTGTCGGCCGAAAGGCGTTGCATTCGCTTTACGACCGGGGCCTCGCCACGTATGACCGCGGCGACACCTACGACCAGTCCGCCGCCATCGGTTTCATCAACATCTGGGGCCTGCAAACGCGAACCCAGGTGCGGACGCAGTTGCTGGCAGACCTGCCGGACGCATTGCGTATCGCCATGCCAAACGACCACCGCGAAGGAGCCTGACCATGGCAGGGAGTACAAGTATGGGCGAACTGCGTTTCGAAAGCCTCAGTGTAGGTACGGAACTTTGGGGAGCGACGCAGTCGAACTTCCTTGTGTCGCTCCCCGGCCGCCATGCGAAGGAAGTGGCGATCTTGATCAACGACCCGGCGGCGAAACTCCTTGCGGAAGCAACCGGCGCCGAGAACACCGGGGAATTCCGGGCCCAAGCGGCGCGTGTCTCCGGCGAAGTAATCCTCCGCGACCGCATGGATACGGGCAGGCCGATAGAGTCCATCATCAGCGTCTCACGGTTGTTTTTCGAAGACGAACCGCAAATCGCGGACCGGATCAA